>LNEX01000193.1 GCA_001464165.1 bacterium Ga0077546 | reverse complement strand
TGATGCCGGTGGTTGGTGACCGTGCTGATTACGAATTGACTTGGCGCATGACCAGGCGCGAGTACGGTGATGCCGCTGGTGGTTTACGTGCTCTAATAGTCTGTGATTATTTCGTTCTCTACCCCGTTCTGGATACAGGGGCGACGCAAGCGAGAATACCCACTCAAATACTTGATCGGTGGCCATTCGACTTTCAAACGGTGATGTCCCAGGCGGGCCAAAACCTGATTGATAGTACTGAGCACTACAGTTTTTCCAGCTATCACAACAAGCAGACAGACAAGTCTTTTATGTATGAGTCTATCTGGTGCGATGGTTATGACGCTATGCGGTTGTTTTATAACGATATGTGCAGGCTGGAAGTGAGCGGAGAACGACTCTTTTTGTTGCTCAATCAGGGCTGTCTCCTCGTTTGGGGCTCGAATGATCTTCTAGGGACTGCTTTTGCCCTTTCTCGGCTTGAGCATGCGGAACAATCGAGCAGTGGTGAATTGTTCCGCCCTTTGCCGCCTTTCATACTGCATCATAAAGGCGGCGCCCTTGAACTCTACAAACCGCATCCCAAAAAGGAGGAGGCTTTGTATGAGGCGATGAAGAGATATCAATCTATGTATCTTGCTCAAGCCTATGAGCGACAGCGAGAATTTCTTTTCGAAGATGCCGATACTCAGCGGCAGGATCTTTTCCCTTCAGCCTTTGTCGTACTGAAGAACAAAGAGCAAAGAATCGCCACAACCTGCACTTGGACCGAGGGAGTAAGTTGCCTTTTACCCAAGACCGATGGCATCAGTTTTGTTAGGATAAATCCTGATGGAGAGAGCGCCAGGACTGTAGCCGAGGCTAGTTGGGAAGAAGTTCAGGCTATGGTGCCGGAACAACTAGTGGATCAAGAGATGTTTCCTCCTCGTTTCCTAACTAGCGGATTTCCAAACGACACGCAGCTCAGGAAGCTAGGAATGAAGGGACTATTTCGCTGATCACTATGGCCAATATCGGCAGCTCTGTAATTAGAAGCTTTTCAGCACGGAAGGGCCTGTAAAGAGGGTAGGCTTATTAGGTTTTGTATTGTTCGCGAAGCGCTTGGGGTGTCACTTGGATAATCATTCTCGATCTATGCGATTGTCCGCATTATTTGCTCACCTCGGCTATCAAAGTAATATACGTAGAAGTTTTTCGGCTTTGGCTCTTGTTGCGTTGTTGCAGGCGCCAATTCTTACTGGCAACATCTATGCTTGTGATATCAATGGCACTAGTTGTGCTAACTCATACGCTGCTTATGCTGAGAGTCAGACCTTAACGCAGTTAGCCTCTGCTTCTTCTGATTCAGCTAATTCGTCATTTTCGTCGTTAACAGCTGAACAGCAATATTCACAACTGACAAAACAGATTTTGCTGGCTGGAATTGAACTAGAACGGTTCAGTTTGAATTTTAGGCTAAACAGTGCCAAGCAGCCACGTTTTAGAAATTTACGCTATTTTCTCACCCAAGAAACCGCTGCCGCGACCGGGTTAGCTTTTGAAATTGCTTTTCTGGAGCAGGCTAAAAAGGGCCGCCGGCGCCCACTGCAGGTGAGCAAGCCGGTATTACATGGTGCCCTGACTACAGCCATGACTGGTGCGATCATTGGCGGTTCTGGTTCGGCTTTAGAGCTAAGTTCGAATATGCTTCAGGCCATTAAAAATAAGCGTCACGGATTCGACTTCAAAACAGCTAACAAGTTTGTGGCGGCAAAGCTCAAAGAAATAGATCTGCTTCTCGCTCAGCGTGATGCTCTTGTAGCTGCCAACCCCGATCATCCTGGGCATGAGGGTGCAGTTCTAGAAGGCAAGATTTTAAGGGAGCTGCGCAATTGCTTCATCGCCGAATACTCTGATTTTAATGCAGATACAAAGGGCTATATCACGTATCAAAATCTCTTCTACTTGCTTAATGCATCCTATAGTGCTGTTCAAGCTGCTGGTGCCTGGTGTGGTTATCGCGGTGTGACTAAGCCTAAGTACAATGGCCCAGCTAACGTTCTTTTCGTCGTCAGCGGTGCCATGGCCATGGTTACACCAATTATTAGCACTGCCGCTGGCAAATATGCCCGGAAAAAGGCATACGAGACTTTAGAAAAGCAAATCGGCGAGAAGCCAAAGCTCGATGAAGCTGCCTTCTCGGCAGACACCAAACGCGCCCGCGAGATTCTTAAGTCGGTAGATGCCTCGGTTATCTCTTCACTGCCCGGAACCGATCGATTGGCTTTGTACACTGATGCCTCTGTACTTTTTAAAAAGCAATTAGATAGTGAAACGACGATTATGCGTCGCAATGAAAAAGTTGCTCTGCAAAATAATCTGTTAGCGCCAGTGATTGGAGCGCAGTTGATGACTCAAGGTATTTTCGGCTGCATTGGGTCTTATCGCTATAATTTGAGACCGCGCAAACAGCTCAGTATGTTTTATCGGGGCGCTATCGTTGGCACTGTCGGAACCAGCATGGCTACACTGGGCAACGCCGTATCGCTGCTTTCAACTTTGAGCTATGAACATCGTTTGTCTAAAGAAAATAAGATGCCAGCGCAGTTAATCAAGGCTAGGCTAGAACACCTTGAAGAAGTCGAAAAAGAAGTGCGCAAAATTTGATTATTTCGTTGCTTTGACGCAACGAAAACCTAGATGGTTGGCGCCAGTGTTAACTTCGCCTTTGCCTCTAGTGCCAATCATATAGCGTGTGCAATATTGGTCGCTGCAAAGAAATGAGCCGCCTCTGTGCACGCGTTTCTTTTCGCCTGGTTCGGCCGGGTCGAAGGGCCTATCTGGGCCTGTGGGATTTTTTATGACGGCCTTTGACGCTTTTACTAGCTGGGCATAGTAGTCGGCGTGATACCAATCGCTACACCATTCCCAGACATTGCCAGCCATGTCATAGAGGCCAAATTTGTTGGGCGGATATTGCTTGACTGGGGCGATGCCAGCAAAGCCGTCTAAAGCAGTATCTTTGACTGGAAACTGACCCTGGTAAATATTGGCCATCCACTTGCCGCCTGGCTTAAGTTCGTTGCCCCAGGTGTAAGTGTCACCATCTTTGCCACCACGGGCAGCAAATTCCCATTCAGCTTCTGTTGGCAAGCGCTTACCGGCCCATTTAGCATAGGCTACAGCGTCGGGGTAGGCAATGTGCACCACAGGGTAGCTTCCCTTGCCTTTGATGCTGCTCTGGGGCCCTTGTGGGTGCTTCCAGTCGGCACCATGCTGATAGCGCCACCACTGATACATATTTTGCAGAGGTACTGTTTTGGCGGTGGGAGTAAATACTGTTGAGCCCGCTACTAGATTCTCTTTAGGGGCGGTAGGAAATTCTTCTTTGGTTGGGGCAATCTCAGCGATTGTTTTATAGCCGGTTGCTTTGACAAACTTTTCGAATTGGTCGTTGGTTACTTCTGTTTTGTCCATCCAGAAGCCATCGACATAAACGCGATGGATGGGGCGGGCGTCGCGCATGTCGTCTTGAGCTGTGCAGTGGCCTTCTGTCTGACAGGCAGTTGCAGTTGATTTAGCGGTGGAAGCCGACTGGCTTGTGGCGGATTCTTTTAGGGGGTTTTTACTGCCCATCGAAAATTCGCCGCCAGGAATCCAAACCATGTCTTTGGTATCAGCGCTTTTAGCTAGAGCAATGGCCGGATTGCTTAAGCACAAAAGCAGCAAACCCAGCTGAGCGACAAAGATTCGCTTAGCTGGGTTTGGCTGTTGTCTCACTCGGTTATTCAATGGGCTAGTTCAATCTATCGGCTGTTGGCAGCGTGCATTTTTTCTTGAATTGCTTGTTTTACAGCTTCCATGTTGAAGCTTGCACCTTTTTGCATCGGTGGGAATTCAACAAAGGAGGCTGCTGTTTTAGCAACTTCTTGTTGCACGAAAACAAAACGCCAGAACTCATAGGCAAACCAGTCGTAGTAGTTCAACGAACCACCTTTGCCGTTTGACATCCCGGTTCTTTCAAGTGGGTCCAAGCGCAGATTTGTCAAAATTGGCCAATCGACTTTTTCGGATGCACCGAGCCAGCCGTTGGGTTGATCGGTAAAGCGATATTTGTAATCGTTGATTCTCACTGCACCAAGCGTGCCTTCGGTGAAGTAATAGATTTCTTTGCGATTAGATGGGCCTTTACCGGTGAGCAAATCTAATTGGTTATAACCATCGAGGTGCACTTTGTATGTGGTATCACCAATTTTCTTACCGGTAAGCAATTCTTGTTTGATATTCGAATCGCCAGCAGCAGCTAAGAATGTAGGGAACCAGTCGAGGCCTGAGAAGATACCATTTTCGACTTTGCCTGCTGGCACTTTGCCAGGCCAACGAACGATTGCCGGAGCACGGAAGCCGCCTTCAAGAGCGGTGCCTTTGCCACCAGCAAATGGTGTTTGACCACCGTCTGGCCAAGTAAAGTTCTCAGTACCATTGTCTGTACTGAAAACAATAATGGTGTTCTCATCCATGCCATTGTCTTTGACATATTTGAGCACTGAGCCGACGATATCATCGAGCTGAGCCATACCAGCTTCGTGAACACTCCAGCCGTTTTCAGAATTACGCATTGACTCGTATTTTTCTGATAGGTGAGTAACTATGTGCATACGGGTGGGGTTGAGCCAGACGAAGAACGGCTTGCCGTCTTTCTTGGCTTTATCCATGAACTTGACTGAGTCAGCAAGAATTTCGTCGTCGACTGTTTCCATGCGCTTGGGATAAAGCTCACCAGCGTCTTCGATTTTTTGCTTGCCGATCTTGCCCCAACGCGGCTGTACTGTTTGGTCATCAGTATCAGTGGCCCAGCTATGAATCATGTTGCGTGGACCAACCACGTTCTTTAGCTCTTGTGGATAATTGCGGTGAGCTGGATCTTCCATGGCATCTAAGTGATAGAGATAGCCAAAGAACTCATCGAAACCATGCACTGTCGGCAAGAACTGGTTGAGGTCGCCGAGGTGGTTTTTGCCGAATTGTCCAGTGGTGTATCCCTGAGCTTTGAGAGCAGTGGCAATGGTAATTGCCTGGTCGGGAATGCCAATAGACGAGCCCGCTTGCCCTACTGTGGTCATGCCTGTGCGAATTGGTAGCTCGCCGGTGATGAAGTTGGCGCGGCCTGCTGTGCAACTAGCTTCTGCGTAATAGTCAGTAAAGCGCATGCCTTCTTGAGCCATCTTGTCGAGATTTGGTGTGCGTCCAGCCATTATGCCTTGATTGTAGGCACCGATGTTGAACCAACCAATATCGTCTCCCATAATGAAGATGATGTTTGGTTTCTTTCCATCAGCGCACATACCAGCAGCTGGCGCGAGGAGCGCTGTAGCTGCTAATAGCACGCTGAAAAATTTCTTGGCGTAACGACTCACGCTTACTCTCCTAGATAAAGGAATATCTGGCCACGGCTCATGTCAAGCGATTGAGCCTAAAGCAGTCGTTCAGAGTATCAGACCGAAGGGTGTGTCTGATCGGCTACTGCTAAATATCACTGCCTTTTCAATCTGGACTTGACTTGATGACTGCTTACCAGAAGGTTTGGATTGCCGCGCTACGACCTAGTTAGTGTGGGGTTAAGTTGACAACAAGGTCGACCAATAGCAATACACTAATTACAATTAGGCTAACTGCTACAGCCAGGGTTGAAGACCAGGCTGCGACTTGTACTTCTTTGTTCAATTTTCTCAGTGAGAGCCAATGTTCAACAGCGCCGCAAATCAATCCTAAGATTCCCAGAAGCATTAAAATGATGCCAAGCTGTTCTGGCGACTGTGTTTTAAATTCTGACAGATTCTTGTTCTTGATTAAGTCGTGGACGAACCGTGCCAAGGTAAAGCCGAAGGCAAATAGAGAAAGCGACGTGCGAATCCAGGCCAGCAGTGTTCTGTCCATAGCAAGAAGCGTGCGTGTCTGTGCTAGCTCCATTTGCAGAGTTTGTATTTTTGTTGGTTTGGCTTCTGGCGCCGGGGTTTTAGCTGGGTCTTCCACTTAATACAACCTATTGATAGCGCATGCCATTGAAATCAATGTAACCACTTTCATGACGCGGCTCGTCAGACTTGTGTGTCCAGTGTAAAACACCGCCGCGTTCGTTCCAAATATATTCTCCGTGAATTCGTACCACGTTACCTTCTTGCACCGGCGCGTAAGTACCGTATTGAAGATCGTTCGCCACGAGGACAGTGGTGCCATTTGAGAGTATCAATAGAAAGCGTTGATGTGGTTCTCGGTAATCTTCTTCGCGCAGCAATTTTTTTATGGGCGCAGTCACTGTTAGTTCAACTTTGCGCGCTTGCTGACTCTGTGCTTGAATAATTTGGGCATCATCTACAGCATATGGAATATTGGCCGGTCCAATCACTGTGCCGCTTTTAATTTGATTAGAACCTTGATTTTGACTTTGATTGACTGAATCATATTTTGCTAATTCTTCAGCGAATTGTTTTGCTTCTTGAGCTGCTGCTGTCTGACTACTAGGGCCAGCATTGCAACCAAAGCAGAGAAAAATACCGGTCAATAGAGCATATTTGAATTTATTGCAGGCTGCCATAGATACCTCCAGAGAAATTGGCAAAACTGCTATTGCCTATTAAAGTTGAACTGGATGATCCATCAGGCTTTAGAAATACAAACGATGGTATCGCTTGAATAGAATGTTGCTTCAGGAGGGCAGCATTGCTAGCATCGTCAATATTGATTTTTTTAAATTGTATTTTGTCGCCAAAGATTTTCTGAGCTTGGGCAATTTGCCCGTCAATTTCGTCGCACTGCGCGCACCATGGTGCCGTGAAAATCAAAACACTGGAGGAAGCATTGTTTGTGGCCAAGTTGTCCTGTGCTGCTGGCTTGGGGCTGGAGCTTGTGCTGTTGCTATTTGTTTTGTCTTGGTTGCTAGTGGCTGTGGCATTTGATGACATCCATGTTGCGATGAATTTCGCCATGTTTGAATCGTAGGTGTTGCTTTTGACGCGACCGTATTCAATCACTAAATGTTCACTAGGTAATTCAATGAAAGTTTTGTTTCTGGTGCCCAGGGCATTGAAAATTTCCCACGTACCTTGAGCTTTTACGAGTCTGTCAAGCGTGCCCTGCAGCATCAGCACAGGTAGCGCTGTTATCTTAACCGCTGCGTCGTGATTGCCATCCATGAACGCTTGAAAGTCTACTAGCTGAACGGGCGAAAGGTCCATGCGATTTAGTGGGCTCGATTCCCAAATTGCTCTTAGTCGATCATTTTTTGTCGCCTGATCGACTATGCTGGTGCCAACGTCAAACGGCTTGCGAGCACCAGTCAGGAGCTTTACTCCAACTTTTAAATCAGTGCCATCTTTGTAGCGTTGGCCTGATGGAACTGACGAAATCAAACCATCCATTTGTTCTGGGTACATTGAGCTGGCGCGCAAGACTATGGCACCACCCATAGATTCACCTAGAAGAAAGACTGGCAAGCCTGGGTGATTGGCTCTGAGAATGGGCAACAAAGTTTTTATATCATCGAGGCAGGCATCAAATTTCAATGCTTTGCCATTTTTCAATCTCATCCACGATCCAAAACCCCGCACGTCAATGGCATAGACTGCCGCCCCTTGTTGTGCCATGCGGGTGCCAAAGTCGTTGTAACAGTCAGCGTTGAGACCAAGGCCGTGAATGCAAAGCAAAACAGCTGTCTGTTTGACACTGGGGTCAATCCAGCTGCGGCACGGTGGTGTGTGTATGTCGTTGGCATCAATTGAGCCGAAGTCTTCTCTTGCGCCGGGCGCATTGGAAGCAAAGACTGCAGGGGCACTTAATAACATGGTCAGGGACAATAGACTGAAGAGATTTGCACGCAGGCGCATTTTGAGACCCATTAAAGGAGCCAATATAATAGCTTGTTCTTCTGATTTTAAGATTACTGAGCAGTTCTTGAGCTTGACAAGCGGTTGGCTGTTGCTGCCCCTTATAATCGTGTCAGATTCTCAGTGGCTGAACTGCCGTGAAAAAGAGCCTTTTAACTTAGACTGTTGGTCTATTAGGAATCACGTTGGCAATCAACAAAAACTCTCTTGCGTTTAATTTCTACCTTGGTGGCCTAGGCGCCCTGCCGCCCCTTTCAATTGATATGGGTTTGCCGGCGCTCACATCAATCGCTTCATCGCTGCATACGACAGATGCCGCTGCCGCACTCACACTTAGTCTCTTCTTGGCTGGTTTTGCCGTGGCTCCTGTGGCTGGTGGGCCGCTGTCAGATCGCTTTGGGCGGCGGCCAGTGTTGCTTGGTGGCTGCCTCATTTTTGCTATCGCTGCTATTGGCTCAACTTTTGCTCCGACAATTGAGTTGCTTTTGTTCTTTCGCTTACTCCAAGGTATTGGCGCAGGCGGTGCTGCTGTGCTCTCTATGGCACTTATTCGCGACCTCTTTGAAGGAAATGAAGCACGGGCCAAGCTGTCTTATGTCGGTATTTTGCGCAGTTTTGCCCCCATGATTGCTCCGACTCTTGGTGCTTGGATGCTCATGTTCGGCAACTGGAGATGGATCTATGGCTTCCTTGCGGTTGGTGGATTGGTGATATTGCTGGTCACCTACTTTGGTTTTGCCGAGTCGGCAAAGCACGAGCGTGTGCCTCTAACTTTTAGCGCTTTGCGTCAAAGCTATGCCACTGTGATCAAGCATCGTGTTAGTTTCGGCTATGCTAGCCTCAATGCTTTGATGTTTGGCAGTATGTTTGCCTACGTATCGAATTCACCGCTGTTGTTGATTGGTGTTTACAAACTATCCAATCAAATGTTTGGCTATTTATTTGCCGGCACCGCATTAGGTATCATGATTGGTGCTCTAGTTAACGGCAAGCTGAGTGATCGTAATATTCCACATACAGTGCCGCTCACCGCTGGACTCCTTTTAGCTTCGGCTGCCAGCTTAGCAAACGTGGCAATAACCTTGTCTGGACATGCCTCTCCGCTTACCCTACTTCCTGGCCTTTTTCTCTTTACGTTCAGTGGAGGTTTGGTAGCCCCCAATGCAGCCCACGGCTGCATGCACCCGATGCCGAAAATTGCCGGTGTGGCATCGGCCGTGCTGACTTTCACTCAAATGATTGTTGGGGCACTGTCAAGCGCTATTGTTGCCTATCTGTACGATGAAAAGTCGGCCATCGCCATGACTGGTGTTATGGCGGCTTTCATTTTGAGCGCGGCCGTAGTCTATTTTGTTGTGGTTAAGCCAGCAGAGAGAAAAGACGTTGTCATGTTAAACTGAGGAATATGATTATCTGAGACTAAGAGCAAGCTAGGGCTTGTGCTAAACAATGAGAAGACACACTCAAAAGCGTTTTGCTGAAGAAGCCGCCCGGTTCATGGTCGAGGGCGCAGAAAGTGAGTATCTGCACGCCAAAGAGCGTGCCATGATGATGCTTGGTCTATCTAGTCAGACTCGCTTACCTTCTAATCGTAAGGTTAGAGATTTGGTTGGCAAAATTACAAAAGCCGAATTGGGCGAAGATGAAGTTGCTCGCCGGGTGCGGCAGATGCGCGAAATTGCCTTAGAGATAATGGAGATTATTGAGGCATTTGATCCATTTCTAATTGGCAGTACTCTTAGCGGTGAGATTCGCGAAACATCAGATATTGACTTGCATGCTTATTCAGATGACTTTGAAGAAATTAAGTTTCTTCTCAGCGATTGGGGCTACAAAGATATCGACGAAGAAATAGTGCAAAACATGAAAGGTACTTTCATTCATTTGAAGTGGTTAGAGCGCGGCTACCCTGTAGAAATCACAATTTATTCGTGGGCTATGCGCGACGTTATTCAGTTCTCGTCTATTACGGGCAAACCAATGAAGAGAGCTGATGTTGCTGGCGTCAGGCACTTGTTGCGCACTTAGGAGTGCTAACGGTCAATTGAATAGATTAGCTTACTCTCTTATTTTTGAAAACTGATCCAAAAACAGTTTCAACTGCTTCTTGTAGAGGTTGTGATCTTGTTCACTAAATGATCGGCCCAGTCTTTGGGCGATGTCAGAGGAGATTCAAGAATCATTGCTTTTAGTGGCCGCTGTTTACTCATCTCCGCGGTTGTTCCGGCGCCAAAAGACTCACCATAGGCAATCACTGAACCTAGTGGATATTTCAGTTCGCTGACTAGAAAGTCGTGGGCCATAGTAGTATCAGGCACCCATCTATCTATATTGCATTGACCAGAAGATAGGCCGTAACCCTCTTGGTCATAGACAAAGACCGAATACCCTAATTGCAACATGGTGGCAATTTGAAAGGGATCACAAAGAGTGTTAATGGAGCTACCGACGCCCAGTGATTACAGAATGACTCCACGTTCTTTGTCTTTGGGCAACTTGAACAAGATACTGTCTAGAACCACTTTAGAGGTCTTTTGTTCAAAGTTACTAGCGCGCTGTCAGGTCGCAGTTGAGGCAATTTAGCGTCTCTGATACAGCGCTTTCCAGGCCAAGTGTTTGATGCCGCTGTCTAGAATGAAGTAAGTACGTTCTAGTTTAATCACGGCAAAATGTGGCTCAATAGGAGTGATAAGCTCAATAGCACTAAGTTGCGGCGGCCCAACATTGGGATCTTGCCTATATTCGTCTTTACAGCCTGAAATGCTTAGCCAGAATGCACCGGGCTTAAGCGCTGCTGCCACTCTTTCAACAAATAAATTGCGCTTAGCTCTTTCGATTACGTGGTAAACACCACGGTCAAAGGCAAAATCTTGAGTACCATCGTCAACTGGTGTGGTTTCGCAAATATCAATGAGGTGGAAATCTATCTGCTTCTTTGCTTCGGCGGCCTTCTTCTTGGCTGCTTCCATGGCGGTTGGTGCAATTTCAGTGGTAGTGACAGCACAGCCGTGATTAGCCATCCAGATAGCGTTAGTACCAGTTCCGCAGCCAATTTCTAAGACTAATTTGGGATATTTGTCTTTTTCCAGGCTGGCGAAATATTCTTCTAGCTCTGGGGCGGGCAGCCCGCTATCCCATGGGGCAGAATTAGGTTGGGTGTAGCGTTCTTCCCAGTTGTATTGTCTTTCGTCGCTTTGACGCTCATCGTTTTGATCATCTTCGTGGTCGTCGGCGCTTTCGATGTCTTGCTGGTTTTTCACGGGTAACCTGGTTGGTGTACTGCATAGATTTGAGATAAGATTCTAACATGAGCGAAACCAGCCCCAGATCGAGTCAATCTCCGCTTAATGTAGTTATTGCCCTTGATGGCGTCGGAGGCACAGGTATTTTGCCGTTCTCTTTGATGGCTGCTGCCAAAATTGGAGGCGCTAACCTCAAAATTCAGAGGTTCTTTTGGAATCACGGTGTGTTCATGCCGTTTCATGATTTGTTAGATAAAGAGCACATTGAGCGCAAGGGTGCGCAATTGGCCGAACTGATTGACTCAGTCGACAAAGGGCACACCGTGCAATTGGTGGCAAAGAGTGGTGGCAGTTTAGTAGCCGTAAAAGCACTTGAGCTATTGTCTGTCGACAGAGTAGCGCGCACTATTTTGCTTTCACCTGCTATTTCACCTCAATATGATCTGAGCCGCGCTCTGCAGGCTGTGGAGCGCAATTTGATTTGTTATTATTCACCCTACGATCGCATTATTCTGGGTTTGGGTACTAGCCTCTTTGGCACCTCTGATGGTGTGCGTACAACAAGTGCTGGGTGCGCCGGCTTTGCTATCGCCCCAGAGAGTTGCCTCTACCCAGAGCAGTACTCTAAGCTAGAACAACAGCGCTGGCGTCCTGAGATGCTCAAGCAACTGCATATTGGTATGCACTTTGGTAATAGCGCCACACCATGGCTGTTGAAGAATGTTGTGCCGCGCTTGAGAGAGCTTGATTGAGATCGGGTAAAATGCCTCGCTCGTCTACCTCATAGCCTTTTCCCAAATCGCAGCAATAGAACTGGAACCTTCTCGGCTACCTTACGTCGGCCGCGATAGTAAAAGACATAAGAAGAGATAAGAAGAGAAGAGACGCTGAGGGGTGTTAGCCATGAAGGGTGATGAAGGAAAGGTCAGAGCGAACAGTATCAGTGGGATTCCAATGCCGGGTACGATTACTCAGGTTGAGGGGAAGACGGTGGAGCCTAATCGCCATGAGCCGGAACAACCATTTAGGATCGACGGCACTGGCGAAATTTATGCCCGCGATTACTTTGATCATGAGTCCGAGAGATTAGGTAATTTGGAAGGGGATTACGTTGTGGAGAAAGGCGACAAGAATTTGTCTCTTGGTCTTCACGACGAGGAGAATACTGATGCGAACGCCGTTGATAGTGACGGTAATGAAGGCTTGCTGCCAGAAACGCAGTCGCTCCCATTTGATTCTGGTACTAGATTCGGTGACGATCAAGATGCAGATCTAACGCCGCGGCCATTAGATCTAGATAGTAATTTAGTTTAAAGCAATAGAGGTTTTTTATGTCAACTGAAATCGGGAAGATATCGGAAGTGCATTCCTGCATGCACAGGGCCTGTAAGTGTAAAGTTCGAGACGGTGACTGTTGCGGTGAGTTTTGCTCAAATAATGATCCCACCGGCGAAGACCCACACTGCGGCTGTGGCCATACTGATTGTGATATGACTGCTGAATTGGGCAATGAAGGTACTTTTGCATCGACTGGTTCGTAGTTTGTTTACTAGGCGCGAGTTGGTGACGAGTCAATTGCTGATAAGATAGAGCTTTGCTGGCTTTATGGCCTTTCACTTCTCGCCTTTCAGTTTGGCCCGGCGTTCTTCGATTTCTTTAGCCTTGGCTCTCAGTACTTCGGCTTGCCCTTCTCTGTGTGTGATATCCAGATACTTTGCATACTCTTTGTAAATGTATGCCAACTTTGGATTGTTCAGGCCCAACAGCTTTTCGCCAAAGTCTACTGCTTTGCCAAAGTGAGAATCAGCGGTCGTCTTCTCGCTTAGCGCTGCATATAAGCGAGCTAAATCAAGATTTAGTTGAGCCCATTCAGGATCTTTGGCCGCCATAAACTTGCCTTTACTAGCGGCACCTTTCACTAAATTGGCTTTTGCTTCTTCTAGTTTGCCCAGGCCTAAGTATGCGTGCCCCAGATTTTGCAGAACTGTTGCTCTGACTATGCTGTCACCAAAACCCAGAGTATCGAGAATTTCAAGAGCATTCTTTGCGGCAGCTAGTGCATCGTCGTAGCGCTCTAAGAAAAGCAAGTGATCGGCAATATTTACATGTGCTATGGCCACCGAAAGATTTGGCTTGTTGGCGCTGGCTGCTAGTTTTAGCTTTAGTGAACGTCTTGAGCAGTCTAGCGCTTCTCTGTATTCGCCAGCCTCACAGTGTGCTAAAGAAAGATTATTGTAAGCAATGGCCTGCAAATGATCGAGAGCATCATCGGTCATGTCGAAGCATTCGACCGCCCTTCGGCCAATGCTAATTGCTTCGTCTATTAATCCTTGCTTCATATATGTGCCGCAAAGATCGGTTAGCATGGCTCCTTCACTGGTTTTATCAGGGGCTGTCTTTTTGAGCGTTTCTAGCGACTGCTCAGCGTAAGATCTTGCTTCTTTGTAGTTGCCTTCTCCATGAGCCAGTTCTGAAAGAAGCATAAGGCAATTAGATAGATCTTTCAGTGCTGATTGGTCTTTATCGGCTTTGAGATCTTTGACGAGGTTGAGAAAGTACTTTTTGGCTTTGGCCTTTTGTTCGAGAACACTGTAAAAACTGCCGACCAGAACTTTTCGACTATTAGCATGGTAGGCAAAAGCATTTCCTGGAATGATCAAATTGATTTGGTCAATTAGCACGGCAATCTTGCTGATTGTTAGTCCAGCTACATAACATAGCTTTTGTGTAGCTGCGGTGGCGCCGAGGCCAACAAAAAGCAGTAGCTCACTACAAAGACCTAGAATTGTCGGGGCTGAACACCAAACGATGATAATATCGAAGGCTAGGCAGGCCGGGGCTGAGAGCTGGTACACAGTTGGTCTGAGTACGAGCCAGATGCCTAAGGTAATGAAGCCTATAAAGCTACTAACGATTGCACTGTCTTTCATCCCTCAACCTCTTCTAGCGTAAGATTGGAACGCCATTATCTTCGTATACCCAGTTAAAGCTTCTAATATTAGAGGCCGGATTAAGACACCATTAAGATTGCGGTATTGATTAAGGTGTAGGCCGTTCTTTCTAAGGGCTAGTTAGCTCGCGAAGGGTAAAATGTTGAGAGCAATTGAGGTGGCTATGGCCAAGAGATTCTTCAGGACAGCGATTTTGTCAGTTTTTGTCGGCCTGCTTTTCACACTATGTGCAGTTTCTGTGCAGGCTGAGGTAGATCCGCTTGCTAATGGCATTTATCTTGTTCTACGCGAGGCTGAGAATTCTAAGTCTCTTGGGCCCGCTGGCACCGGTGAGCGTATCTTGATTGATGACGGTCATTTGCTTGAACCTACTCAGCCCAATCTACCTGATAAACCTCGCTTTGTTGCCCTAAGCACTGAGCACTTTATTCCGATTGTGCTCGCACAAAAGCCCACTAAGAAAGTCGATCAGCAGGGTAAGAAGCAGTTGCTGATAGAGTTGGCTAAGCCCGAGGTTATTCCCCTTGAAACTTTTACTAGTGAAAATTGTGGTCGGTCGGCAGCAATTGTAATTGGCAATCAGATTGTCACTGTACACAAAATTAGAGAGCCAATTAGGGGTGGAAAAATGCAGATAACCCGTTGTACCGACAATGGTTGCGATGTTCTTTATACGCAGCTGCAAGGTGCTGAAAAGTGACCAGGATGACGAAGACTAATCGATTACTTTTGTTTTTCTTTGTTAGCCTAGTCGGGTTGTCTACTGTTGCGGCGATCGTATTTGTTGTGCTCAACCGTACCAAATTAGAGCAACTTATCGTGAACACGGCATCTTATGCTGAGCATGTCACCGACCCTTCTTCAGTGAAAGCCCCGCGTATTTTATTCGTTGGCAATAGTTTAACTTTCTTTTTCCTTTCACCTAATACAGTGGCTAAGTTTGCTGAGAGTTTGGCTAGCGAGAGGCCGCAGGTCTCTCAACTGATGTCACCAGGTGTTTCCTTGGAAGATCATTATAAAATGGGACGCTATCAGAAATTATTGCAAGAACAGAAGTTTGATTATGTTGTTCTGCAAGAGCAATTCCAGCGCTCATTGAATGAAACTAGTTTGGCCGTAGACTATGGGCAGAAGATGGCAACTCTAGCAAGAAAAGCTGGTTCTAAAGTTTTACTCTTCGAGGTATGGGCGGCTCGAGATCAGGTGGCCACCCAAGAAAAGCTTTCGACCAATAGTACCATTGTCGCTAGTAAAATTGGTGCTCCGTTGATCAAGGTTGGTGACGCCTTTTTTCGCATGGCAGCAAAGCATCCAGAGATTGATTTGTATGACCAAGATGGTCATCACCCAAGCAAGTATGGCTCATATCTGGCAAGTTGTATGTTGTTTCGGTCGCTTTATCAAAGAGCGAGTTTGGGCGCTCCGAACAAAATTGATTATGATTTCGGCCCTTTGAAAGTTCCTGTATTTGTGGTTACGCCAGATGAAGCTGCGAAATTGCAAAAGTGTGCTGACAGCATTTCATTCCAATAAATGGTCATAGTGGTTCTTACAAGCCAGTTTTGGGGTCGCCTTTTAATCCGCCTTTAGATTTAAGTAGTTGTGTCTGTGTGCTGATCACTTCAATTTGTCTTCCACTATAAGCCTTTTTAAATTTTTCAATTGCGGCATCACTGACATTGCAGTCGTTTATATTCAATGTTGCAAGTCGAGGCATCCCGTAGAGAAGTTCTAGCGACTTGTCATCAATTCCGCTGTTTTGCACACTGAGAAATCTCAGATTCTTTAGTTTGGCAAGTCGTTGCAGATCGGCTGTTTCGATTGACTTGTCCGGTGAGTCGATCGATAGGTCTCCTATGTTTTCTGAGCCAGCAAGTGCTTCTATGAGTTCGTGAATTCCATTGTTATAGTTGAAAGACAATGTGTGTAGATTTTTAAGGCGTTGAAGGTTGGTTAACCCTTTGCCTGTGACTTCAGTCAAGCTAAGAGTAAGTGAGTCTAGTCTCGTAAGCTTGTTGAGGTATGTGATATCGCTGTCGTCAAGGTTCGAGAGCTGCAGGTCTAATCTTGTTATTCCTGTTAACTTGCAGATGTGCGGCATGGCAGCTTTTACCTTTACGACTTCCTCGCCTCCAGAAGGGGCTGACAGGCTGGCTATTTCATTTGGTCTAAAGCCTTCAAATAAGCTTGGGTGCTCAATTAGATAGCTGTTAGTGTTAAACTTAAGTCCATCTTTGAGAGACAGATGAACCAGTGATTTGGCTTCAACCATCTTGCACTTGTCAGTGTCGCAACCGATATGGCCGAGTGATTGATTAGATGGAAATTTGAAGGTTGCGTTCATACCGTCTTTTGCGAGCTGAGAAAAATACTTAGGTTGTCCCGCTGTTACATCAGTGAATTCTGACTCTGGCAGAACATGCTCACCATCAAAATTGGCGTTGACAGACGCTGCAGCTGCTGATTTTTGACTGTGTCTTTGTTGAGTGCTCCAGAAGTAGAAGATTGAGCAGGAGACAATGAGAGTTGCTGCGGCTAATCCTGTTAGCACAATTACCGAGATCGAATTTTCTTGTTCTGCCTCTTCTTTGTCTGCTGTAATTGCGCCGCGCTGGGCAAAACCTTTTGCATAAGCGTGAACTGCTTTGCCTTCCTTTATGCGTACTAAATCGAGAGCCAGTTCTTTGGCTGATTGGTAACGAGCATCTGGTGATTTGGCTAGGCATTTAGCTAAGACAAGGTCAACTGCCGGTGGAAACTCAAGGCTACTGACTTCTACTAGAAGTGGTATGTCAGCCTCTTGATGCATCAGCATAATTTCAATTGGTGATTTACTTTCATATGGAACAAAACCCGTGAGCATTTCAAATAGGGTGCAGCCAATTGAATAGATGTCTGAGCGGGCATCTACGCTCTCTCCTCGGCTTTGCTCGGGGCTCATATAATAGGGGCTGCCGAATATGTCACCAGCTACTGTCATGGCCTGGGCCGTGCCGTGATTGTCTATTAGTTTTGAAATGCCAAAGTCTAGTACTTTTACAGTATTGGCACCATGTATGGTGCAATACATAATATTGCCTGGCTTTAGGTCTCGATGAACTATGCCATTGCGATGGGCGTAGGCTAAGCCATCGAGTACTTCGAGCATGATGTCAATCACTGTTTCTAGTTCTATTGGGCCATCGTCAGCTAGTATCTCTTCAATACTGCGGCCGTTAAGGTAGTCCATAGAGTAAAACGGAATTGCTTGGGCGTGAATACCAAGATCGTAGACTTTGACCAGTGTTGGATGGTTGAGCGAGCCTAATATTTTTGCTTCAGCCTTAAAGCGTTGCCAATTTTGTTCGTTTACTAATTCTGGAGTTAAGATTTTAAGCGCGAGTTGCCGCCGTAGTGACATGTGTTCTACTAAGTAAACGGCTCCCATGCCGCCGACACCGAT
>LNEX01000192.1 GCA_001464165.1 bacterium Ga0077546 | reverse complement strand
GTAAAATCGCTTGGCCTATAGACTGTTGAGCGACCGGTACTTTGTTTCGGATGCTTTGGGTAAATTGTCTGCGTTGTGCTGTTCGCGCCGCTGTTGTGGTTCGACCTTTGTGATTGCCAGACCCAGCGTTTCTTACTGAACTTCCGCTAGACGGGCCAGCGCAAGTGCACCTAAGTTCTTTGAAAAGATATGATGTAAATGAGCCTGCTCGTTTCGCCGTGGGTCTTGATTTGCCGCAACTCTTGCAAATTTGGCTGTCAGTGCTTGCTAATAGTTCTATGGGTTTTGACTGTTTCGTCCCACTAGGGTTGGCTTTAGCGCTATTACTTTCACTGTGGCATTGGCAGTAATTGTGCTGAAAAAAGAATGAGGTAACTGAGCCGGCTCGCTCAGCTAGGAAGGGTTTGCCGCAGTTTTTACAATCATTGTCTGTCATCGGCGACCTCACTGCAATTCTAGCAGGAAGTTTCTCTTGGCCGAGCAAACATGGCTCCTGTGAGATTTTTTGACCAGTGCAGTGAGCTGCTAATTGCACCAGGTTCTAGGGTGACTTTCATTTTGCTTTTGGCCGATGAAGCGTCAATAAAGTGAGCTACGCCATCGGGTGTACGGTAGACAAAACCTGTATGAACTACATCTAGACCGGCTTGACTGGTGCAAACGGCCACGATGTCTCCGGTTTTGAGCAGGGGCTCAATAGCCGCAATTTTGTTCAATGGCATATATTTGAGCTGGCGGTTATTGATGGCAGCTTCGCATTTTTTGATCTTAGCTACTTGATCAGGCTGGTTGATTAGCTGGAGATAGCTGGCTGGGTGGGTCGACATATAGCCAACCTTTTGCTCGAATGGCAAAGCCCCAGGGAATTGATCTAGCAGTTTGACAATATGTCTAGAGGAGTTGTCAGCCAGCCAATCACTCATATAGTGTAAGCGTGTGCTGTAGTCACCAGGTTTGCCAGCGCGATAGCGAATCAGGGCTACTTCAGCGCGCAGGTCTTCGGGTTTGCGACCACCTTTCTTTAACATGCGAGCGTACCCTAAAGTGGTTTCGATAAAGGTGACACAGTCAAAGCCAGTCAAGTTAACAGAGCATACTTCGCAATCTGGATCTATTTCGATGGTTGAAGCAACGTATGGAGTTCCCTCAAGTTCACGAGCTATTTTGCCGATTAGCTCGCCAATTGGTAAGGTAGGCCAATTTTTTGAGGTGGCTCTCTTCAGGAGGCTATAGAAAACCTTTTTACCCTTAAATTCAAGGCTGTCTGCTAAATCTTCAATTTCTTTGGCTGCGAGTTCATTGGTAGGTTCGAAAGCTAGTTCGGATAGGGGTTGTCGTGCTATAGCTCTTAAGTCGCAAGCGGCAATGGCAGCTGTTGCTGTGATAAATTTGCCGAGAAAGTGGCGTCGTGATTCTTGCTTGTTTGTCATTGCCTTTGACTTATTGTTTTACGCTTGCTTCAATTCAATTTATTTAAGTGGCATTCTATTTCATTTGTTTCTATTTCAAAAGAGCTTGCACATTTTCTGCGGGGCGTCCAAGCACAGCTTTGTCCCCTCGAACAACAATGGGCCGCTGCATTAAATCAGGGTGTTTGGCCATAAGTGCTACCAGTTCTTTTTCAGAGAGGTCAGCTTTTGCTAAGCCGAGTTCTTTGTATATTGCTTCGCTTGTGCGCAGCAGAGATCGGGCTGGCATATCCATCTTCTTCAAAAGCTCAGCAATTTTTGTTTGGCTCAGGGGCTCGATATAATAGTTGATTTTCTCAAACTCTACGCCGGCTTCTTTTAAGACTTTTGCAATCTCCCGACACTTTGAGCAGGTTGGTCTTTCGTAAACAGTGATTTTGTCTTTCATATCTTTTCCTTTGATCTTGCTTTCGTCTTATTTTGGTTCATAGAATTCGGGCATTTCTTGTGTTGCACCGTTCTGAATGGACTTGGTCAGTTCTGCTGGATTTATTGCAATAGTAATGCGATTGCCACTTTTTTGTGCTACTTCTTCAACGGTTCGTCTGCTTACATTGCAACCACGTGCATTGATATATTTTAGATGAGGAAGAGCTGCCAATTGGAGAATCATTTCATCAGTGGTGCCAGTGTTTTCGAGGTTTAGTGTGACTAGGCTTGTTAGGGTTAGTATTTGTTCTATGTCGTTACTGGTAATAGGCTTGTCTGGAGTAGAGAGATAAAGGGTTTTTAGTTGAGTGTTGCCAGCAATTGTCTTTAACAATTCTGGAACGTATTTATTTAAGTCGAAATAGATGTGGGTTAGACGCTTCAGTAAATGAAAGTCTTTAAGACCGACTGGTGTTAGGTTAGTGTTTTTCAGATCGATGTAGTCTAGGTTACTCAGGGCGTTGACATCTTCTACTTCGCTATCGCCAAATTCGCACTCTGCCAGCTCTAGTCGCTTGAGACCTGTGAGCTGCTTTAGGTTGATTAGGGTCTCTTTTAGTTGCTCCTTGCTTTCAAATCTGAAGCGTGGAATGTAGCTATAGAGATCGTCGGAGCGAAACGACTTTATAATCTCCGGATGCATGGCACTATACCCATTGGTAAAGAAGAAGAGGCGCTTGTCTGCCGGATATGAAATTTTGCCTTGGGCGGGTAAGGCACCTATCGTTTTGCGGTTGGTGTTGATTTCGCCGATTTGGTATTCGGGAAATTCAAATTCGATTGTG
>LNEX01000191.1 GCA_001464165.1 bacterium Ga0077546 | reverse complement strand
CCAGTGCTCACTATCTCTAAAATTCGATACCGCGTTGGGCTTTTATGCCTTGTTCTTTGTATGGATGTTTAATGGGTTTCATCTCCGAAACGAGATCGGCGCATTCAATCAGTTCGTCTGGCGCATGGCGCCCTGTAACTACTACGTGCAAATCTTTGGGTCTGTTATTGAGCGTCTTTAAGACATCATCGAGATCTAAATATTTGTATTTGAGTACAACATTAAGTTCATCGAGAATTATCATTTGATACTGACCTTCGGCAATCATTACTTCGGCCAAGTGCCAGCCCTTGCTTGCTGTAGCTTTATCACGCTCTAAATCTTGTGTATTCCAGGTATAGCCTTCTCCTATGGTATGGAAATCACAGTTAGTATGAGCACCAAGAAACTCACGCTCAGCTGTAAAGACCGTGACCAAGTACTCTCAAACCCATACCAAAGGCGGCCGTGGTTTTTCCCTTACCTGTGCCGGTGTTGACGATTAAGAGACCCTTTTCACTAGTGGCTTTGGCTAATTTGCCCTCGAAAACCTGCTTATGCTTCTGAGCCTGTCGCTTATGCACTTCAGCATCTAGACTAGTAATTTCTTCACTCTTCATTTTTTTGCCTTCAATAATTTGGCCTCTAAAACCAAGGGCTATCTGTATATTTACTCAATAAAGCAACTGTTGCCGACCGCTCTAGCTCGTAGCCAATAAAGACTAATTGACTTTGATTTCGAGGAGCAAGTTCAGGTGCAGATTCAGGTGCATGGTCGTGAGAATGACTATGGGAATGACCGTGAGAATGGCTATGTGACATAGCCAGTTCAAGCTCTCGTTCTTTGACCGTGCTAATGATTTTCTCTCTGACGCCTTGGATAAGCAGATGCTCTGAGAATCCTTGACAGTGAACAAAACCTTTCACTCTAAACAAAGGTAACCGACTGGCAATAAGGGCTAGGGCCTCTTCTACTATTCGACGGTTTTGTGGTAGATGGCTAGTCAGACAAAAAGACATCCAACTAGGATCTTGCTCATGCAAATGCTCATGGGTATTGAGACCGTGTTGATGTGCACCCAAGCCAGTGTGAGAATGCCCGTCGGTATCGACTAGTGAATGGCTATGAACACTACTGAGTGAGCTAACCCCAGGCACATGCTCCAGAGCCCGAAACTCATTTAGATGCAGACCAAGACAAAGGCGACTATCAAGTTTGGCCTGCCAAGCTGGCTCAATGAAGCGCACTTGCGGTGCCAAACTACGGACCTTTCCTTCTGCTTGCTCTAGGGTTTGAGCACTAAGACCCTCAATTTTATTTAAAACCACCACATCTGATGCCAATACCTGACTCCTGAATACATCAGTGAGAGCTTCATTAGAACCAGAGTCTTTAACAAAAAGAGGAGTATCTAGCAGGGCTAAAGTGGCGTCTAGGACGAAGTGTTTAACTAGTTCTTCATGATTAAGAGCTTCAATCACAGCAGTTGGAACTGCTAAACCCGAAGTCTCAATTAAAACGTGATCAAAACGGTTCTTGCTTGAGGCAATTTCAAGCATAGTTTGCAAAAAGTCATCCACTTCATAGGCGATCAGTCCGCCTCCTAGCTTGAAAATCTGTGATCCGCTAGCTTCTAGCTTAAAAGCACGTTGCACCAATATGTCGTCAACAGAAACAATACCAAATTCATTGACAACAACAGCAAAGTTTATATCTGGTTCTGACAAAATCAAATTAGACAACAATGTTGTCTTGCCGGCTCCAAGAAAGCCTGTAAAAACAGTAACTGGTAACTTGCCCTGCATTCTAAACTCCTAATTGCGAAAGTGATGAGATTATGTCTTGGCCAAAGGTAGTGCTCGAGTACTTTAAACTGGTTTTACTAGAGAACTCTGCTACGCCCGGTCGTTTAATCACAACCAAAGGAATACCAAGAGCTTGAGCGGCTTTTAGTTTCGCTTCGGCACCACCAGCAGTACCTGAGTCTTTACTGATTACGCAATCAATTTGCCAATTGCGCCATAGAGCCTCGTTAAATACCTGGCTGAATGGCCCCTGCATGGCACAAATACGATCAGGTGGAATGCCTAAGTTGACTGCTCGCGCCATCATTTCAAAATCTGGTATGAGACGCAAAAACCATTGGCAATTTTCTGCTCCTGCAGCCTGCAGATAAGTCTCAATTTCTTTAGAGCCTGTAGCAAGAAAAATTCTCTTTCCCAGGTTAATCGCCTTTACCGCAGCTTCTTCAGCAGTATCGCAAAGAATCACATCTTTCTCGTGCAGTTTACATTCTCGCTCAAGACGCACATAAGGTATGCACAGCTGTTCAGAAAGCACTCTTAGTTGACTTGAAATTTTATCAGCGTATGGGTGGGTAGCATCTACGATAGCTCGGCAAGAACTGTTCTTCATCAGTTCTTTTCTTTGCTCTACACCAAGTCGACCGCTGACAAAATGGGCTCCAGCTAGAGAAGCTTTACCAACGACAGCGCCATACTCGCCAGCTACCGAAACCACAATGCGCCTGCCCGATTCGGCTATCTGGCGCGCGGCTTCATTACCATCACTAGTGCCGGAGAACACCCAAACGGCGTGCTTCGGTGGCGCCTCTAGCTCTTGCTCGACTGCTCCTGGCCAACTCCCATAGCCACGTGGGGTAAATATCCAATCTCGTTTCTTCTGGGTGAAGCGATTACCGATGATAATCGTAGTTAGCATGTCAAATTTTTGTTTCTTCAGCTGCGCCAGTGAAGTTATATAGCTCTTCTGACCTGGGCGATAAGCGTTCTTAACCACGCCACAAAGAGTCTCACCGCTCTTGCCGCTCAGCAGAATATCTAGAATTCTATATACACCATCCTGCCGGCGCTCACTTTGAACGTTATAGAGAACACAACACAGATCAGCAGAAGCAATCGCACGAGCTCTCTCTTCTATCCACTGGAATGGGCAAAGCAGGTCAGACAAACTCAGTGTAGCAAAGTCATGGGATAGAGGTGAACCCAAAATAGAAGCACAAGAATTGGCCGCCGTGATTCCTGGCAATACTTTGACTGCGAAGGTATCATGTTCTTTCATTATTTCAAAGACTAAAGCGGCCATGGCATAAATTCCAATGTCACCACTCGAAACCAATGAAACCGTTCGTCCCTCCCTTGCAGCCGAAACCGCCGCTTCCGCTCGCTCCCGCTCTTGGGTTAGAGGGGTTGTCAAAACTTCTTTGCCAGCAATGTAGAACATAATCCAAGTGAGATAGAGTTCGTATGAAACAATCAAATTACTCTGACGAAGAGCCAATTGAGCGGCCTCAGTAAGATGTTCTGAGTAACCAGGACCGACCGATACCAAATTAAGACAACCGCTCACGTGATTATCCTCCTTGCGTCTTCAACAGCTGCTACAGCTACACCATTAAGAGAAACCTTAGGTACTATCAATTTTCCTCGAGGACTGGCCATAAGAGCACATGGCTCACATACTCCATCAAGGCCAACAGTGTTTAAGACATGGCTAGATGGAATTGTGCACCATTGTCTAGGCTGCAAATCTTCTTGTCTAAAGATACGCAGCGGAATATCATGAGCTCGACTAAAAGCTAGAAGCCCTGGCTCAGAAGCCTTCATGTCAATAGTGGCAATTTCTCTGACATCGCTCAAGCTGCGACCTGGCAGTGCATGGGCCACCGCAGCAGAAACGGCAGAGGCTGATACTCCCCGCCGACAACCAACCCCAAGCACCAGAGGCTTAAGACTCTCGCTGGCGGTAGTTACTACTGGCACGGCACCAAGCTTAGAGCTAACAAGGTAGGCAAGTTCATTGCCCCCACCCTCATGGCCACCAATCAGACTGACGGCAAAAGCCCCTCCCTCGTCGAGTACGACAACACAGGGGTCTGTGCTCTTGTCGTGCAATAAACCATCCAGATAGCGAACGGCAATACCCGTGGTACCGACAAAAATCCAAGATTGAAAGGAGCTATAGCACTGGCTAAAGAGCCAACGGGGTGAGGCTTGAACTAGCCAAGGGCAAAACAACCTCGCACCAAGACTTTCGGCCAACTCTTGAGCCATCGATTCTGCTTCTTTTCTAACAACCCAGATAGCAATTGTCATTGATCAGTTTCCTGAATATTCTCTTGGCTAACTGCTTCACTCAGGTCAATTAGGTTATCTTTTCGCTGCCGAGCCTTACGAAATTTATGGGTGTAATTCTTGGAATAGAGACTAGATGCCACGTCTAAATCAATGGCCAAAACCGCACCTACAATGAGCATGGTAGTTAGCGTCCAATCATTGATATGTATTTCAGTAAGCAGTTTTTCTAACGTGCTTCTATGCTCTCGTCTGTCGGGCCAAGTTGAGCGGTAAACAAGTGCAACCGGAGTGAACGGTGGATAATGAAGCAGCAATTCCTGTACTATTTTATTGAGATGCGGACCAGAAAGAAAAATACATAGAGTGGATTTATGGGCAGCAAGCAAGGCCACTGATTCTAGCGCCGGAACAGCTGTGGCCCTGCCGCTAACTCTTGTTAGAATAATAGTTTGAGAGACGTTGGGCTTAGTTAATTCACTGCCAAGTTCTGCGGCCGCGGCAGTAAATGATGATACACCCGGTACTATCTCCCAACTTATATCCGCCTGATTGAGTCGATTTATCTGCTCTGAAATAGCACCGTAAATGGCAGGGTCGCCAGAATGAACTCGAGCCACGTCTACGTCTCTCGCCTTAGCGTCACTGTAGTGCTCCATTTGCTGGTCTAAGTCAAGCCCAGCAGTATTAACTAACACGGCCTTAGGGTGGCAATGCTCAAGAATTTCTTCCGGCACAAGCGAACCGGCATAGAGCACAACATCGGAAGCAGCTAAATAGCGGGCACCACGAACAGTAATCAAGTCTTTGGCGCCAGGGCCAGCACCAATGAAATAAACTTTCATACGTACTCCTTTGTGTAACTAGCAGATGGTTCGATAAGCCAGGCCTGATCAGGAGGATGCTTACGAATTAACATGGTGGCAAGATAGCCACTTTGCTCCGCTTCTATTGCAGTCAGACTAGATAAAGTTTCGCTGATCTCACCGGGCAAGCCCAATCTGCTGCCAAAGACACAATTGTCGGCAATTTGCATTTCCTCAATAGTGTTCAAAACCATGGGGAGCCGTCTGCCAATTTTCATCAATACGACAATGTCGTGACTCTCAATTTCTTGGCGCAACTCTTCTGCACTTTCGGGGCAAGGTAGAATCAAAAGTCTTTCTTTGCCTTGACCAAGAGGCCAATTAAATTTAGCAGCTAGGGCTGTATACGATGTAACACCAGGAAAAGTCGTCACCTCAAGCTCTGGCAAAAGTTCTTTAAGAGCCATTACTGTATAGCTATAGGTTGAATAAGTAAGAGAATCACCAATAGTTAGATATGCCACATTAAGCCCACTGTTTAGAGCGGCAGATATTCGCTTAGCCATACTAAAATAGTTTTCACGAGCAGTTATTCGCTCGTCTTCCATACCATATTCAACAATTTCAAAGCACTCCTCTTTTATGCCGAGACCAGCTACGCAGTTTTTAGCAACGCTAAACAAAGCACTTTTTGCTTTTGGGCAGAGAATAACCGGACAGCTCTTCAGGGCCTGCACCGCCAGAAGTGGCAAGAGCCCTTTCTCTCCGGGACCGACACCGACGCCAAAGAACTTACCACAAACGCTCATTGTTCCACCCCCAGCATCTTGCCGCTCATGTTAAATAAACGCACTTGTAGTTTTTTTACTCGACTTAAACGAGTGGCCGCCCTGGTCGCAATGGCATCTTCCACAGCCCCCCAGAGGCGCTGAGAGTTAGCTTGACTTATATCAGCGTGCTCGATGATAGCCTCTACTGTATTGGCAGATCTCATTGACTGCACTATGTCTGAGGCAAAACCAATTTTTTCAGCAACGTCGGCTACAGCATTGGTAGCCATGGCACTCTTACTAGAATGCGTATCCCAGACATCATCTAATATCTTGGCCAGCTTACCTGGGTGACCGAGCAACCAGAGTTCGTCAAGTTCTTCATCTATCTCATCTAAATACGCCACTGTATAATCTAGAGCAAAGCCAATGAAATTTGATATGTGCACTAGCTTCTTACCGGTGATACCAAGCTTTTCTTTGGCAAAATTTAGGCCGATATTGCCCGGTAAGAAAGCAGCTTTACCAAGCTCGGCCAGAGCCACTCTAATATAAACCTCAATCGATGCCTGATAAGCGGCCAGAGACATCGGTTCCACGATACCCGTGGTACCAAGAATTGAAATACCGCCCAATATTCCTAAACGCGGATTAAACGTACGTTTCGTTATCTTCTCACCATCGACGCAGCCAATTTCGACGTCAAATCCAAACTTAAAATCATCAAACTCGTCATTCCTCGATAAGTCACTATTAAGTTCGTCCTCTATGCTCTGGCGTATCATTTCCCGAGGAACCGGATTTATAGCGGGTTCACCAATCGCCACTCGCAAACCAGGCTCGGTGGCAGTGCCAACACCAGGTCCAGCAAAGAAGCGCAATTGATTCACTGTGTTTCTGCGCACCACCGCAAATATTATGGCACCATCGGTTTGATCAGGGTCATCTCCGGCATACTTAATCACAGAAGCCTTAATGGCACCATCATCCAAACGCTCAATGGCAGCAATCGGCACCGGTAAATAGGACACTTGGTCTGGCAAACCCACGTCAACAGTTTCAAGAACTTCGTGACAGAGAAGGAAATGGATAGCAGCTTTGACAGCAGCTGCAGCACAGCTACCAGTAGTGCGTCCACGCCGAAGGCCGTTTAGAGCTCTCAATTCTAAGTCGTAGAGCCTAAGACCATTCATGCTGTCACACTCACTTGCCGAGTACATTCAATTAACATGGCGTTAATCACAGCTGCGGCCCAGGGCGAACCACCACTGGTACCAAAATTAGTAATGCGTGGAACCTGAAGGCATTTGCTCAATTTCTCCTTTGAAGCTGCCGTGCCGACAAAACCCACTGGTAAGCCAATTAGCAGCTGGGGACGCCAGTGTTGCTCTTCGATTAGTCTTACCGCCTCAACAACTGCTGTAGGGGCATCCCCGATGGCAACCACGACATCATTGCCAAATTTTTCAAAGGCGAGCCGAATACCGGCTGCTGAGCGAGTAATTCCACACTCCCGGGCCAGCAGATATGCTTCATCCTCGTGCACACCACACCAAGTAGTTATGGCAAGCGATTTGAGCAAAGCTCGCTTAAGGCCACTCTCAACCATACTTACGTCGCAGACTATGCGGCGGCAGCGCAACAAGGCTCTCACTCCCGTCTCCGCAGCTCCAGGAGAGAAGAACAAGGTCTCTGGCACAGCAAAGTCACCAGATGTATGCACCAATCGCATGGCAATTGCTTTTGTCAGTCCTTCATAGCCAGACCAGTCTCTGCCACTGTTAATAATTGCCATGCTTTCTGCCTCAATCGGATGAGGCTGATATGGCTCAATAGCCTCACCTGAACTGGGCATCTCTGATTTGATGTGATTGGACTTTTGCGCTTCACCCAGCTGTCTTTCAAAGCCAACGATCTGCACTCGATACTTGCACAAGGAGCAATCCATTGTAGCTCGCCCTTCGGCACCTTCAATGGCCCTCTCAGCAAACACACGAGCAACATAGGGATGCACTCCCATGTAATGACTGGTTAATACTTCAAGCTCTGGATGCCTTTCCTGAAGAACCTGAGCAGCGGCTCTGACACGCTTAACCAAGACACCATTGAAGAGCAAAAAAGGTAAAACGATAATTCGCTTATGCCCCAACTTAGCAGCAGCCTTCAAACCAGCGTCAACAAGCGGCTTGGCTGTGCCTGAGTAACAGACAAAAGATGTGCCAAAGCCCATACCTTCCTCAAGCATGCGACAAAGTTTAGAAATTTCAGAATTGGCATCAGAGTCAGACGTGCCGCGACCAACCACGACCAAGCAAGTATCAGCCCGCCGGGCCATATTAGGCGAAGCACTCTCTGCTTGAATAATTCTCTCTCGGGCCAGCTCAAGCAAAAGAGGATGCAGATCCATAATCGCACCATAGGCAATCTCAATCTGCGAAAACTCTTGCCTGAGGCTATTAAGCTCGGCTGGCATATCGTTTTTTGCGTGACCGGCAGCAAAAAGTAAAGCTGGCACTACTACCACTTTGCGAGCGCCGGCATCGATGCTAGCGCGCACAGCCTCAGCGATGCTTGGTTTGCTAAATTCTAAATAGCCGTAATGCAAGAGGCGCCCATTTAACTCAAAGCGCAAAAGCTCCACCATTTCCTCGAATTCTTGCACTCCAGCACCGGCTTGATTTATCTTAGAATGATCAAACTCAGAACGATTCATCGCCCATGTTCTCCACCACTAGCAACCGGACTTAGGCGATCAAAAGAATCAGTAAAAATTTGGCTAGGAAAAGGCTTTTCTGCCCTTATGAGAATAATACTCATATCGGAAAACTGACTAGTCAAACTCTTTGAACTGAGACTATAGGCTAAATCAAGGGCGTCACCTTTGCCAGCAGAAGTACCCAAACGGCCGAGCGTGCCAGTCCAAGCAGCTTCTCGCATGGTGAGATTCTCCCAAACTTCAACTTGCAGCTCTGGATTTGCGCCTTCAATTACTAAGTAGTGCGCTATCTCTTCTGGCATAAAATCATATGGCCGCGGAATGACAATGGCATTGCGCTCAAGCCTCAGGCTGTGCCTGAGATGCTCTTTAAATGGCTCTAGATCGCCGCGGCGATGAAAAGTAACGAAACTAGTCTCGTCAAAACAAACTTTTGCACGACTGGCAAGAATCTGTGCCGAAGATATACCGGGCATGGTTTCTACTTCGTGACCACAGGCCCGTTCGACCCGCTCTAAGTACTGAAATCCACTAAAATGAATGTCTCCCATAAAGGCCACAACGCACTTCCGGCCCTGATGATGCAAGGCTGCAACCTCTAGTAACTTCTCGGTTTGATTGCGATAAGTCATGGCAATTATCTCGGCTTCTGCTGCAATAATTGGGCTGACTATATTTAATACGGCATCAAAACCAGCGATTACGTCTGCTGATTGAATGGCAAGAAGTGCCTGTTGCGTGATAAAGCTCAAGTCACCAGGACCAACACCAACACAAATTATCATTTAGCTCTACCCCTATCAGCCTAACTCAAAAGACGGATGCGCAGGAATCACAGAATTTACCTTAGCCACCACCTCAGCACTTACTTCTTGTTCTAAAATTGCCTCGCGGTAATCGACCGGAAGCAATTCCACTGACTGCTCAAGAAGTTTTTCACCAATTGCAACCACAGCACCGATAATCACTATTGCCGGTGCCACTAGACCTTCAGCTTTAATCACCTCAGCAAGATTACCCAGTGTAGTTATCACACTTTGCTGGCTGGGAAGGCTGCCGTTAGCCACTGCCGCAGCCGGTGTAGAGGCTGGCATTCCACACTCTTGCAATGTTCTACAAATGTCTTTTATACGAGTCATTCCCATGTAAATTATCAAAGTTGATTGGCTGGCAACTAGCGCTCGCCATCTAGGTAGCTCAGCTGAATGACAGGTGTGACCGGTAACAAAAGTCGCACTTTGAGCCAAACCCCTATGAGTAACGGGAATGCCCAAGGCAGCAGGCGCAGCTATACCAGCTGTGATACCACTAATTGTTTCAAAAACAATCTGATTCTTGAAAAGCATCAAGAGCTCTTCACCACCCCTTCCGAAGACAAAAGGATCTCCTCCTTTAAGCCGCCCGACGATTTTGCCCCGCTTGAGTTTATCCAGAAATAGCTCTTCTATTTGCTCTTGCGGCACAGAGTGTCGTCCAGCTTTCTTTCCAACAGAAATTATTTCGCTATCAGGTCGAGCAAATTGCAAAATTTGATGATTTACAAGCTCATCAACAAGCAGTACATCACAGGCAGCAATAGCAGAAATAGCCTTGATTGTAAGATAATCAAGGTCACCAGGACCGGTACCAATTAAATAAGCCCGCGTTCGAGGCGAGCGAGAATGGCGAGCCCTTATTCGCTCTGCTATCAGCGCTAGACTGTTAACTAAATGTTCCGCCATCAGCTGCGCCGCCCACGAAGACATCTTTTCACAACAAAAGATAGGCTTTCTGCGGATAAATTGCTCATGTTCACATACTCACCATTGAGCTTATCTGCTAATTCCTTGGCTCGTCCAATGCGGATATAGCCACTCTCAGTATCAATCACAATAGTCGCCAGTTTCTGCTCCCTGAGTTTTCCAGCATGCTCCAGAGTCTCCTGCCAGGTATCCCCGCCCTCAACCAATGAAACATTAGCCTTACCGTCTGACAAAAGAACAAGAAGCGGCTCACCGTCTCTTTCTTTGAGCGCGGCGACAACAGTGGAGACTAGACGGAGAGCACTGGGTAGAGGTGTGCGGCCACCGGTTTCCATTGCCACAATGAGATCTTCAGCCCGCTCACTGCACTGAGTGGGCGGCAGCAGCAATTTGGCCTGTCGTCCAGCAAAGGCAATAACAGCGACCTGATCTCTTTTTTGATAGGCATTAGCAATCAATTCTTTGATTGCACCCTTAACTAATTCAATGCGACTGCGCGCGGCCATTGAACCAGAGCAGTCAACAGCAAACAAAACGAGATTGGCACTGCGAGTTTGCCGTTGCCGCTGGTGCAAATCTTGTCTTGATATTTGCAGCTTGCCACCGGTGCGCACTAGTGAATGCTTAAGAGTAGAGTTTACGGCTAGATTACTTGGCGACTCGTCAGCTTTGTCTCTAAGCAAACGACCGTGTCGACCAGACGCTGCTTGGGCCCGATGACCAGCTAAACTCGAGTGCGAGATTTGCCGGTCTTCTGTGGCAACACTAAGTTGGTGGGCTAAAGGGGCCACCGCAAAAGTCTTTGTCGGCATAGAACTACTATTGTCGCCATCACTTTCATCGGCTAGATCATGAGCGAAATCCTGCTGTAATCTCTGCTCTTGTTTCAGGTCTGGTTTCTGTTCTGAATCCTGTGATTGCTCTCTATACTCTTCTGTCTGATGCTTTTCCTTTGGCTGCTCCTCTCTCTGCTGCTCCTCTCTCTGCTGTTCTTCGAGGGCCGAAGCTTGGTTCAATAAATCTTCTAACTTACTTTCGTCGACACCACAACGCTCTCCAGACTTTGCTCGCTTTCTATGGGGCAAAACCAAGCGGGCAGCACTACTCAAATCTGACACAGAAACATGCTCTCTTTCATCAAGACAAGCAATTGTTCTAGCAACCTGGCCCATAACTATATCGGCCCTTAAGCTAGCAATTCCCATTTCAGCACAAATCGTGCTAATACAGAGCAACATCGAATCCGATAGTGTTACCTTGCCCATCAGCTCTCTAGCCTTAAGAATACGACGGCGCCACTGAGATTGAGTTGCTTCATATTCTTGGCAGAACCGCTCGGGGGCTTGATCAAACGACATACGACGACGTACTACTTGGGAGCGAATAGAAGGGTCGCTAGGAGCCTTGACGTCGACCATGAGTCCAAAACGATCTAATAACTGCGGCCGCAGTTCTCCCTCCTCAGGGTTCATGGTACCAATTAAAGTCACTTTGGCCGGATGGGAAATTGAAAAGCCTTCTCTCTCAATGACATTAACGCCCATGGCCGCTGCATCAAGTAATAAATCAACGAGATGGTCAGCTAACAAATTCACTTCATCAATGTAAAGAATTCCTCTATGACTGGCTGCTAGCAGTCCAGGCTGAAATGCTTTCTCACTTTTCGCTAACATCTTGTCTAGATCAAGTGTGCCAATCAAGCGCTCTTCTGTTACACCCAAAGGTAAGTTAACAAACGGTACTGGAGCCGGAGAAATTATTCGTTCAAGGTTCTGACAAACATCGCAAACGGCTGCAGGAACTAGTGCCTCGCAGTTATAACGACAACCCGCTTGCCTGGTAATCAACGGCATTACTTCCGCTAAGGCACGGGCAGCGGTACTCTTAGCACTGCCCTTATCGCCTCGTATCAATACTCCACCAATACCAGGAGTGACGGCACAAATAGTCAATGCCAAAATTAGATCATCTTGACCGACGATAGCAGATAACGGATAAAGTGATCTCATTAAGTTTGCCCCGCATTGCTATGCTCATCTGCGCTCTCAAGCCGTTCTTCAAGTCTTCCTTCCAGAGCAGACTCACTTTCAAGGAAAGTAGTCTTGAGCTGACTCAGTGTTTCTTCTTTCGGCTGAGACCATAGTCCTCGTTGAGCGGCCTCAAGTAATCTTTCGGCAATTGAACGAAGGGCCCAAGGATTGCTCTTCTCCATGAACTCCCGAACACTAGAGTTAAATACGTACTCTTGAGCTACTTGTTCATACATCCAATCGTCCATAACCTGAGCAGTGGCGTCGTAACCAAATAGATAATCGACAGTTGAAGCCAACTCTAAGGCTCCTTTATAGCCGTGCTGAGTAATTGCATTTAGCCATTTTGGGTTGACCACTCTGGTGCGAAATACTCGATAAGCTTCTTCCTTAAGATCTCGCACCTTGCTGGCACTTGGATTGCTACTATCGCCAAAGTATTGCTTAGGGTTACGTCCAGTCAAACTGCGAATAGTAGCGATCATGCCGCCATGAAACTGCAGGTAGTCGTCACTATCAAAAATATCATGCTCGCGATTATCTTGATTATGTATAGCTATTTCAACAGAGGCAAGACCCATAGCGAAGTCTTCACGCGCTAAAACACCTGCTGCTTCCTTCGTATAGGCAAAACCGCCCCAATTGAGATAGGTGGTAGCAAAATCACTATCATCGCTCCAATTCCTCTCCTGAATCAGGCCAAGAATACCCGCGCCGTAGCTACCAGGCTTAGAGCCGAAGATGCGATAGCAGGCTCTTTCTTGAGCCTCATCGGCGGACAGCCCAGCATTTAGCAATTGACTCTGAGTGCCAAGAAAATGCTTGCGCACATAATTCATATCAGAAGCTTCATCGAGAGCTATAACAAGTCTTACGGCCTCGTCAACCAAATAAATTAGATGACTAAAAGCATCGCGAAAGAAACCACTAATTCTTGTTATGACATTAATACGAGGTCGCTTTAGCTCACTTAGAGGAATCACCTTAAGTCCTATTATTCTGCGACTTTCAGCTTGCCACTGCGGCTCTACACCCATTAGATAGAGAATCTGAGCAATGTCATCACCACCGGTGCGCATTGCACTGGTGCCCCAAGCGCTAATGCTGACGCTCTCAGGATAGCAGCCATTCTCTTTGCTATATCTTGACAGAACCTGCTCAGCCAATTGTTTGCCCACAAGCCAAGAAGAATGAGTAGGCAAACTGCGAGGATCTACTGAGTAGAAATTGCGACCGGTGGGCAGCACGTGAGCCATACCACGAGTTGGTGCACCGCTTGGACCAGGCGGCACAAAACCACCAGACAAAGCCTTAATGATGGTTTCAATCTCTTCACTAGTCGCCCTTAAATTGGGTACTAGTTTGTCTGCAACAAAAATCAAAACACGTTCAATATGAGTGGTCGAGTCTGAGCTTTGTGGGCACAACTCTTGCGCAATCACGAGCGGTACAGATTGCCTTGAGAAGTCATTCTTTGCCAACTGGGCAAGAATTTGCCAAGCCAATCTGTTGATTTCTTCAATAAAATCGCTGGCTGTAACAAGAGATCTATTGCACCTAAGCTCCAATTTAGTTAGCGGCTCTTTAAGTTTTCTTCCTGGTTGGCTGAGCAGATCATCGAGGTCGGCTCCGAAATAAGCTGCTAAAGATGAGGGCAACGAAGGAGCCTCAAGATTAGAAAGACGAGTCAGGGCGAAGAGCATATCGGTCAATGCGTTTTCTTCTGGCGCTTGACCAAGAATGTGAAGACCGCCTCTAATTTCCGCTGCACCAAGTTCACATAAATAGCCGTCAATTTCTTGGATCAGATGAGAGACCTTTACGGCATCCATAGAGGCAAGGCCAGTGGGCACGCCAGTAGCATTCAATTCGAGCTGTTCATGAAAATGTTCATGTTCATGTTCGTGTTCGTGTTCGTGTTCGTGTTCATGATCGTGCTCGCTCAACTCATGGCCGATCAAAGCCTCTAGATCATGATCCAGGCTAGCCTTTTGCACTAGCTCCCAAATCTGTTTTTGCAGCAGTGGCAGCTTTGAAGGATCAAGCAATTCTACTTGATAGTATTCATCTACCAACTGTACTAGCTGCGAAAGCACACCGTAACTATCCGCAGTGGTCATAGGAGGCGTGAGATGATCGACAATAACCGCATGACTGCGGCGTTTTGCTTGAGAACCTTCACCAGGATCATTAATGATGAATGGATAAATCAGAGGCATATCACCGAACAATGCATCAGGAAAGCACTCCTGCGATAGACCAACGCCCTTACCTGGCAGCCACTCTAAGGTGCCGTGCTTGCCAACATGAATCACAGCATCGGCCTTGAACTGTTCGTTAATCCACTGATAGACAGCGGCATAATGGTGTGTTGGTGGCAAATCTGGTTTGTGATAAATAGCATTGGGATCCATGCCATAACCTCTTGGAGGCTGCAATAGAATCACAGCATTTCCTAGACTAAGGCCAGCTACGAGAAAATTTTTCTGGCGATCGAGGTAGGCTATTCCAGGCGGCTCGCCCCATTGCTTCGACATGGCCTCCTGTAGGCTGCCGGGAAGAGTCTGGAAAAATTGAGAGTATTGGCTAGAGCTAATCTTGCCCATACACTGAAGAGCCTGCTGCTCACTCAAGAATGTTTCATCATAAGAGCAAAGAAGAAGCAGAGCATGGATAAGTTCATCTCCGCTTTCTGGTAAATCGTTGATGACATAACCACGTTTTCTCAACTCTTGCAGCAAAATCAACAAAGATGCCGGAGCATCTAAACCAACAGCATTACCAACCTGTGAAGCTTTTGAACTAGAATTAGTGAGAACGAAAGCAATTCTCTTCTCTCTATTTGCCAGCCTCTTCAGCCTCAAGGTACGAGCAACCAAGCTGGCTAAACGCTCAATACGATTTGGTACGGTCTCATAAAGAGCAGCATCAGGGTTGCCGTCAATTGAAGCTTCAGCGCTGCGAAAACAAATAGGATAGGTAATGATTCGTCCGTCAAATTCTGGCAAGACAACATTCATAGCTGTATCAAGGGGACTCAATCCTCGACTTGAGTCTTGCCATTGCTGAAAAGTCATGGTGCTCGTCATTGCCTGAAAAACAGGCACAGCAAATTGATCGTCCTCGGCAAAGCTCAAAGATGAATCATTTGAATTAATAGACTGATTGGCATCAGCGATAGAAAATGACGTAGTATTTATTATGGCATCGCAGCTGATACCACAATGACGCAACATGGCAAAAGCTACAGGCAAACCGCTAGTTTGATCAAGCGAGCGCAGTGAGGCCGTGTAAACGGCGATAACTCCGATATTACGATCTTCGAGGGCGCCGATCAACTCATCAATAAAATTGGTGTTACCGCTGAGCCAGTGTGCCCTATAGAAAATAACTCCGACAATGCTAGAGTAAGTTCTAACTCTTTGTTCTGACATACGAAAGTCAAGACTGCTCGACTCTCGCTGGTAATAGCCGTGGCTGGGCAACTCTTGTGGTTCCAAATAGCCATAATGTGTCCCCAATAGTTGATCGGAGAGAAAGAGAAGATTTTGCACCAGATTGAGCTGCCCACCTCCCGCAAAATAGCGGCGGCAAGTTTCTAATGTTTCACTATCGACAGAAGAAAGACAAGCTAAATCGACATTGGGCTCACCAGTACCGCTGATCACAATAAGAGAGCATTGCGCTCGTTTGCACAAGTCAACAATTTCATGTAGAGCCGGAATACTACCCGAATCACCCAGCACGCGCATTATAACGATGCGGGCAGTTTGCAGATGAGTGCGCAGAGCCTCAAGAAAAGTAAGGTCATTCTCACGGCCTTGGAGGTCAACACCAACAAGTGAGTGAAAATCGTCAGGTAGAGAATCTTTGATGCGGGTGAGCGTCAAAAGATCGCTGTGAGCGTGACTGAGAAGGAGTATCACTGAGTCTTTTATGATCATTTAGTTCAAATAAACTTTGACGCAGAGCAATTATATACATGGCACCACCAAGCAAAACCAAGATTACTTTTCTGTTCACTTGCGAAAAGCGGGTCGCGCGAACTGAGCTAACAATAGATCAAGAGCTAAATGCTCTTCCATGACATCTGCAACCAAGTCAATATTTTTCAACTTTAGGCTGATAAAGTCAGACTGAAGAGCTCCATTAAGACCGGCCCATGAAAGCAAAGAAGTTAAAGCAGCTGGTTGATCAAAAACTCCATGTATATAGGTACCGGCTATTTGTCCGTCAGCAGAAATTGCCCCGTCATGGCGGTCTTCAAGAATGGCAAAAGGATTCTGCAAAGCAGAACCAGATGACCTACCAATATGAATCTCGTAGCCATTGAAGCTGGTGCCGTCTAGAGTTAGAATTCCAGAGACACGCTTGAGCTGCTTTTCCTCGAACATTTTTGTTTCCATATCAAGTAAACCGAGACATGGTGTTTCGCTAAAGGCACTCTCTATGCCATCGGGATCGAACAATGTCTCTCCAAGCATTTGAAAGCCACCACAGATTCCTAGCAATTTGCCACCGTAGCGCAAGTGCTGCAATATCTCCCGATCAAAACCATTATTCTTTAGCCAGTCTAAATCGCGACTAACACTTCGTGAACCGGGAAGTATGATCAAATCAAATCCTTTTAGACTTTCGCCGTCGCTTATAAATGAAAAATCTACCTGAGGATGCAAACTTAGAGCATCGAAGTCTGTAGAATTACTAATTTTGGGAAATCTCGGTACTGCAATTCTGATGCTCTGCCCAGCTACGCTAGCTCTGCTTGCTACAGTTGAGAGACTATCCTCGGCTTCTATGTATAGGCCCTCTATCATTGGTAGAACACCTAGAACCTTCTTGCCTGTATGAGCCTCAAGCCAATCAATACCAGGTTGCAAAATACTGACATCGCCCCGAAACTTATTAATGATGATGCCGATCACACGCTGACGCTCAGACTGACTCAAGAGCGACAATGTACCGACAATTTGGGCAAAGACTCCACCCCTATCAATATCAGCCACCAGAATCACCGGTGCGTCAACCTCACTAGCCTCGGCAAAGCCCATATTTGCTATATCGCCTTGGCGTAAATTTATCTCGGCGGGGCTGCCGGCACCTTCTATCACTATGCAATCATATAGAGACTGAAGCCGAACATATGAATCAATGACGCGACCTAACACCTCCGGTTTATACTGATGAAATTGCTTGGCGTTCATTGTCATGGCGGGCTTGCCCTGAACAATTACTTGCGCCCCAACGTCAGTTATTGGTTTAAGTAATAACGGATTCATATCTGAGTGTGGTGTCAGGCCACAAGCCAATGCCTGGGTAGCTTGGGCCCGACCAATTTCACCCCCATCTTCAGTTACAGCACTGTTAAGCGACATATTCTGGGGCTTAAATGGCGCAACACTATAACCGCGGCGCTTTAGTATTCGACAGAGGCCAAGAGCAACAAGACTCTTTCCGGCATTAGAGCTGGTACCTTGTATCATTATAGTATTTGTTTTCATAAAAGGATTTTGGCACGATTATGGCTCTTGTAGCATTGCGCTTAGTGAAAATGCCTCTGGCTGTTCTAGTCGATGACATCCTTGGTGAACCAGCAATCTTCCATCCACTGGCTGGCTTTGGACAGCTTGCCCAGCTTAGCGAAAATTTCTTTCATACTGGCTATTCGCCTGGCTATCGCAAGGAACTAACAAATCTATTTGGCACTCTAGCTCTGACAATAATTGTGGCGCCACCAATTATCTTAGCGAACAGTTTAGTCAAGATGCCCTTAGCGGGGCCGCTGCTTGACTTAGCTTTGCTATATCTCTCTATTGCACCACGCAGCTTGAGGAAGCATGCAGAAGATGTTTACAAGGCCATGAGGCAAGGTGATATGGAACTGGCTCGCAAAATGGTGGCCCGAATCGTTAGTCGCGACACCGCCGCCCTCAGCCAGCGTGATTTAGCAGCAGCCACTGTTGAATCAGTTCTCGAAAATGGTAATGACGCTGTATTTGCTGCGCTCTTCTGGTATTACATTGGTGGTGGCCCGGCCGCTCTTTGCTATCGACTAATTAACACACTTGATGCCATGTGGGGATACAAGAACGAGCGCTATCAGGATTTTGGATGGGCTGCTGCCCGCTTAGATGACCTTCTGAATTTCTTACCGGCAAGATTGACAGCCCTCTCTTTTGCAATAATGGGAGACAGCGATACCGCTCTATATTGCTGGCGCAAGCAGGGTCATCACTGGTACAGCCCCAATGCCGGCCCAGTAATGGCTGCTGGAGCTGGTGCATTGCAACTCAAGCTGGGGGGAGACGCCATATACGGTGGCAAAATTAAGTCGAGGCCAAGCCTCGGCCTAGGCAAAGAAGTCGAGGCCGAAGATATACCACGGGCGGTTAAACTTATTGAAAACTCATTGCAATTGTGGAGCATCATTTCAATTGTTGGTGTCATTTGGAAAATGACAAGCAAAAGCCTCTTTCAGCGCCGAGGCAAATCGCTCCCTTTCGTCTCTAAGCGGTGAGGTTATTCGCAGTCCGCCGCCTTTGACACCATGGCCCTCTGCCAAAACTCGCACCAATATGTCATGGCCTTGTAAAGACTTAGCGATCACTGCTGCTAAGTCTGTCTGAATAAACCGATAATGCACCGGCACAGGCGTAACAACATGCCCTAATGAAGGTTCAAATAGCGATAGAAGTAATTGCTCGAGCCAAATAGCATCATCTACAAGAGTCTGTCGCATAGTACTAGACCATTCTTCTTGCCGTAGTGCGCTTACAGCCGCCGCCACATCTAGAGCAGAAAGAGGCCAGGTATCTTGCTGGCCGGATAACGAACTGAGCATATTTGTATTTCTACTCCAAGCCACTCCAGCTCTAGCGCCAGCAATACCATAAAACTTAGACGGTGATTGAAGCACAACTACATTTTCTAAGTCGCAACCAATCATTGATACCGGCTTTCTATCCAAGATGAAATCAAGATATGATTCGTCAACGATTAACATAGTTTGAGGAAAGTGCTGACATAGATCAGTCAATTGCGCTCGAGAAAAAATAGTTCCAAGAGGATTATTAGGATTGGAAATTACTACCCAGTCTGCTTTAGGCATGCAAGCAGAAAGACTATCGAAGGAAGAAACATCGTCAGTAGAACTCTCGCTCGACCTGACAGCAGAGGGAAATGCTCGAAGAAAATCGGTGTAAGCCGGCAGCGGAACAAGCACCCTCTGATTTTCAGCAAGACGGCCTATAGACCATATAAATTCGGTAGTTCCTCGACCAGCAACAAGCTCGCTTGGCAAAACATCTAAATGATATGAATGAGCTGCCACCAATTTCTCTGCAGCTTCGTAGGGATGAATACGAATTTCTTCTCTAGTAATTGCCTGTAGAGTATCCATCACTGCCTGCGGAGGACCATAACGGTTAACGCACGTACTTAAATCAATGTACTGAGCTGAGGGAAGATGGCGTCGATCACCACCCTGTTTACCAAGTTTATCGTCTAGTATCAATTTGAAACCTTTCTCTAATTATTCAACAATATAGACTAGTATTTCGACTTGGAAATTAAACACATCTGCAAGGAAATCTGCTTCATTGGATGAACTGGCTAAACGTAACTTGATACTGCTCGGTGTCGGCAAACTAGCACTATGTGTAGCAAAGCAGGCTAGATCTTTCCAACTAAATCAGAAAAGTATTTGCCCGGCTATCTGGGGCACCACCCGCAATAAAGAACGAATGTCTTTCCTCTCTAAACAGAAAATCGAGCCCTTGCTCATCAGTGAACTTGTCAAAAACTTCTCAGTTTTCGAAAAGCTCGCAAAAGATGCTGATATTCTCGTTTCCTTACCTCCAGATCACTTATTAGAAACACTCCTAGCAAACTATTGCACTCAAGCTCGCAAACTCGTGTATGTCTCGTCCACAAGCGTTTATGGGCCGCTGAGTGGCGTGATCAATGATTCGACAGCCATTTCGCTAGATACAGACCTATCAATCAAACGGCTTACATCAGAAGCCATCTGGAAATCAGTCGGCGCTATCGTACTTCGCTCCCCGGCTATTTACGGCCCAGATCGGGGTCTTCATTTGACGCTAAAAGAAGGTACTTATCAGAAGCCACCCAACTCTCAAAATTTTGTCTCCCGAATTCATCAAACTGACTTAGCAAATATTATTCTACTTAGCTTTGAAAAGCTGCAACGCTCGGAGACCTTTGTCGTTGGAGATAAAGAACCGGCCAGGCATGAAGATGTGGTTAGTTGGCTCTGCCAGAAAATGAATATAGAGCAGAAAGCTTCTAGTAACTTAGTACCGACTAGCACAAGGCTGAGAGGAGACCGGCAAATTGACGCTAGCCGGATACTGCAAAGACTAGACTATCAACTGCTTTATCCAAATTTTAGAGATGGTTATAGCGAGATTCTATAATTAGCTTTTGCACTGAGCCTGGCTGTATATGGAGCTGTCACAATTGAAGTCGTAATCTATTTCTATAGAAAGTCTTTTAAGCCAATCCGGGCAAAAGGGCGAAACTCCATAGGAAAGAAAACATGCCTGAGTTTTCACAGATTAGAGAGAACGACAGTGTCCTTACCATCAAGCCTCAGCTTGTACACGAGCTATCTGCAGAAATTCTAGCCAACTGGAGCTTACTTGATAGAAACAACAATGGTGGCATCGAGAAATCTGACATTGATAGCGCCATAATAGACAAGCGTGTCACCGGCAAGCTCTCAATTGCCGTAGCAGCTCTGGAACAAGTACCGACTATATCTTGGTTAGCGGCTGACGAAAAACCTGGAATTAGCAAGGCGGATATTCAAGCACTTAAGAATTCGAGCAGCCAAGAGACAATTAACTTACCAGCTGTGACTATCATACAAGAGCGATCAAAACTTTTCGACCAAAACGGTGATGGCAGCATCGACAGGTCAGAGTTTGATACGGTGAGAAAAAAATATCTAGATAGCGGCAGTGCATTGGCACTCGCCTCCCTTGAATTCTCTAGTATTGCAGGCAGGGATGAAAAGCTATCTCAGACGGAACTGACTGCCGCTGTTCCATCTTCACTGTCTGTGCTAGAAGAGGTCAATAAGGAAGCGAAAAAAGCCGAGCAAAGACTTTCAACATCAAGCTCTTACCTCTTCGGTCAGAAAGGCACCGCCGAGCCATCGTATCAAGACATAAAGCAAGGAACGGCCTTCGATTGTTATTTATTGGCAGGGATGGCTTCACTAGCGGCACAAAACCCTCAAAGCATTAAGAACATGATTAAAGAGACCGGTCAAAACGCTTTCGCAGTATCATTTCGAGAACTCAAAGGCCGAGAAATTAGTGTGGCCAAACCAAGCGATACAGAGAAAGCCATGTATGCAGATACAAGCAAAGGTCAATGGCCACTAATTGTCGAACTTGCCTATGGCAAACTTAGAGGCGAACGAAACGGCAGTCAGTCAATTGCTCCTGGCGAAAACATCGATTTTGGTCAGGGCGTTGTAGCTGCGCGCTTACTGAGCGGTGAAAAGGCATTTGATACGCCGCTCAAGAATCGCAGCAAAGAAGATTTAAGTGCAGAACTCTCATTCTCGACCAGCCACAAGCTACCAGTAATTTTGAGCACAGCAAACCCGCCTCGCGACAGCGGGCTACGCGGGTTCCATGCGTATGCAGTCTTAGGATTCGATTCAAAAACTAATACTGTCAAAGTTATGGACCCATACCGAAATCTCGTCATTCCCCAGCGAGATAATGCTGACGGTCAAGAAGACGGCATCTTCGAAATGACAGTCGAAGAACTTAAGAAGAACTTTGCACTGATAACAACCTATGATCAAAACAAATAGTATGCTTTACATAGATTATGCTCAATGGAAAACTATTGAAAGCACTGCCCCACATGAGCGCAGTGCTTTCAATTTTCGTTTTAACTCGAGCTAGACTGCAACAAACTCTTTGGTCGCCTTATCATCGCCGAGGAAAGTTTGAGCCTCTTTGCTGAGCTTATCTAAACCCAATTTCTCGACAAAGAATTTTGTTTCTAGACATGGTACTCCCCAGAACCAGACCTTTAAGGTATATTTTCCAGTTTCGTACTTGGCTCTTTCCAAGTTAATTGTATGAAACTCGCGGTCTGTATACTTTGCCGCTAATTTCTTCTGCACTGGGTCGTATTGCATTGTGCACATTGGAGAGTGATCAATTACTTTGCCATCTTTTTCAACAACCCAACGAATGACACTACATTGATTTGGCATAGTCAGAGTAACAGGAAATCCCTCGTCGTTTTTTAACTTGAGAGCAATAATAGTTGAGTGATACTGCGCTCCAGGGATTGGCAGCAGAATCTGATCTAACATAATCTGCAAATAAGGCACAACATGAGCAGCGCCCTTAACACTCGGCAGCGGGCTGTGAGCTAAAAGACTCTCAAGACGTTCAATTTCAGGTTTGATTGGTGTACTTGGATTAGCCATTTGATCTATCCTCCTAAGGATTTACACGAGCAACTAAGAAGCGCATGATCAGCGCATCTTGGTTGAATCTGAGATTTAAGTGATTCCTGTGCGAAGGAGTATAGCGAGCAAACTACTTCAAGATTCATATTGACGACTCAATTAATATTAGTAACGCTCAATGGTGCCTAGAGAAGACATCTGTCGCAGCTGAGAGCGGACAAAAGCCACAAACATTAAGCGCACATAGTATTTAAGAAACTCCCCGCCAATTCAATGGCATAAGACCTTACCTTACGCCAGCAGCACTATGGGCAGAGCACATTAATTCAGAGGGAAAGGCGTAGCTGTAAGGGCACTTCCCTTGCACTGTTAACAAGAGGCTTGCTAGTTTAGGGAGTAATTTATTTTTCAAAAAAGCAATGGAGCGTCTGCCTTAAATTCCCACCAAGCGGCTAAAAAAGCATTCCTCGACTCTCTTCTGAGAACAGATGCTAAACCGCCTGCAGACCACCTTGCCAATTTTCAACAGGGGCTGTAGCTCAAAGATCTGAGCACTGCCGATAACGGCTGCGGTTGCGGGTTCAAATCCTGTCAGCCCCCTATGCGACTAATCGCATAATTTCCACTCAATTTTTTTCTGAGGAACAAAACAAATGAAAACCAAAACTAATCCGTTAAGTCTGCTACGTGGTTCAAGACGCTTGGTCAATCGAAGTGATTTAGAAATGATCGTCGAAAAATTAGAAGACTTGGGTTACGACTTCTCAAACTCTGAAATCCTAGGAGACGGAGGAGAAGCAGTAGCCCTTTCAGTATCGTTCGAGGGCGAAGAGCGAGTACTCAAGATCGTTGATCCGCTCCTTCACGGATGGCATCCAGATTGGGGTCATCGGCCATTCGACGCCATGATCATTAATGTGGAAGAAGAGGAAGTCAACGAACTTGATTCTGGCGGCTTTTGGTTCATACAAGAACTTGCCGAGTCAATACAAAGAGCTGAAGATGTACCAGAAGAACTCTGGGAAGGGTTCTATGCCGATTTCAACATGCTCGCAGAAGACCTGTTTCTCGATGATACTGAGTTATTAAAACAGCTTGGTTTAGTCGAGCGAGATGGAGAGCAAAAGATAGTCTTGGTTGACTATTGCGCTTTATCATCACAAGACATGAATCTCGATCTGCACAATTGGTCCTCATAGTAAATCATTTAAATACAAACAGATTAACTATTAGGACCAACAGAAGGCGACTAAATCGACCTTTACCCCGCCTTCTACCTTCTGCCCAAAATAAACTAGCGTTGGTGAATCTATGACACTTAAAGTACTTCTGCTCGAAGATCTGCTCGACGCTGGAGCCGACATCAAGTCTGCAATTGAGTCAACGGGCGACTATCAACTGATCTGGGGATTAGGCGCTAGTGATGCTGATGCACGCACAATTGAACTAATTGCTCCAGACCAATCTGAAAATCAATACCACCAGCTGAGCGACTTCGATATAGCCTTCGTCGACCACGAACTCTATGGCCACTTCACAGGCGCTGAACTTGTGGAATTATTGAGAGCTGCTGGAGTTGTCACTGTCGGTATCAGTGCAAAAGCTAATCTCAACGGCGATATGTTACACGCTGGTGCGAACATGACCATACCAAAACACAACCTAGCGCAAGCAATCCGTTACGGTGAAATTGATATCGTCGAAGTGGTTGAAACCTTTTGCGACTCTGTCGGAATAGGTGAGGACCTAAGTTGGCTATAGTCTTTTCGTTGACATAGAAGCTTGACTAAAACTTGCATTCTTGAACTGTAGCTCAACGGTAGAGCGCTTCCCAAAAGGAAGAGGGTGCAGGTTCGATTCCTGTCAGTTCTATTAGTCGCAGCCAGAACAATCTCCTGGGGCTTAGGCCCTGTTCTGACTCCTTTTCGGAGTAATCGCCGCGATAAGACTCTTGCACCAAAGCAAGGGCATTTTCAAAGGAGAAAATCATGACTAAATTCATCAAATTTCCCGTTCTTGATGCAGCAGCAGAAGTCAATGCCTCACTAAATGCCGATTGGCTCTGGGTAAATCAGCCCGGTGAAGGCCTGAAAGTCTACCGACTTGATGGAGAAATGTACCATCGCCAGCTTGTGATTCCCACAATTGTAGATGGAATTACGGCGGCCTTTCGGCATGATCAGTTTCGTGGCACGAGCGAAATAGCAATAGTTGGGGAGGACAAAGTTTATCGCTTTGGCCTAACCACTGGCGAACGTCTTGCCGACGTTAACATTGTTGCTGCAACTGCGGTTGCCTATAGCAGTGATGGAGAAAAACTGATCATCGGAAATTCAGCAGGGTGCATAGCTGTTCTCGATCTATATTCGCAGCAACTAAATACTCAAAAGCCCCTCACTGCGGCAGTTAGCAAAATCATGCCAAGCACTTTCGGCGACTCACTGTCGCTTACAGTGACCACCGATGATAACAATCTGTGGATCTTGATCGAAGATGGGTCTCGATTAATTGTCGAAAGCTCCACTTTACCTGAAGACTACTTGCCGATAGTGCTTATGGCGAATAGCCGGGTAGCGCCAGTTATGGCGTTAGCCAACAGCACGGGACTGCTCTATGTAACGAACTTTGCCCAAGGGGTGAGTGAGGGGCTTGAGTTTAACGACCCTATCGTCGACCTGACAGTTGCGCCCAACGGCGTTGAATTGGTCTGCTGTTTCAATGATTCGATTGAGATAGTGCACCTTGACTGTCTGGACCAGGGGGACTTTTCTGAACTCTTGCTTCAGCCATACAGCCGACGCATTTTCGCGGCACGTTACCACAACGATGAGCTGCGAATAGTCTACGAATGATCCTTCAAACTAAATCGACTTAAATAGACTTGAGAGCCACTGCCAGAAATGGTTGGTGGCCTCATGCTTTTCTTTTTCATTTTTGCCCAACCGCAATCGACCAGTCTACTAGTATCTTGAGAAGAAAAGGTCACTATGCTAGCAATCGACAGGAGCGCATCCTGTCGACCTAATTCAATATGCTTGCGCTAGCCGTCGCATCGTCATTGCCACGTCTAAGACAAATCACAATGTTGCGATATCTCCAAATCAAATGGTTGCTGGCATCGCTCGATTCAATAATGCTTTACAAAGCCTGATCTAGCCATCTTTCATCAGCGAATGTGAGTGTTCACAATCAATACACTCACTATTTCTTCCGGTAGATACTCCAGAGCCACAAAGCACCCAAGATCCTCGCATTCAAATAATTTTCACCTTCTTTCTGGTGCCTATCGCTTGGCTCTGATAGTGCCTTACAGATTCAACCACAATCATCTAAAAAACATATGACGACTACACTAACCAAAGGCGGCAACGCCCAAATTCAAACAGAGGCAATTGTTGTAAGTGCATTTCACCGTGGTGCCAATACCGACCTCTCCGCTATCTTGCTCAATAAGTCTGGCAAAGTTCGCAACGAAACAGACTTTGTTTTCTATGGCCAACCGAACTGCCCGGATGGTTCTGTTAAGTGCGCTGAAAAGACCCGACTTGGTGACAAATATAGCCATTGTATGAACGTAGATTTGAGCAAGGTTGCAGACGACGTAGAACGCATTCTACTCACCCTTACCATTGATCCAGACACAGTGGCAACCTTTTCAGCAGTTAAAAGTCTTCAGATTTCTCTCTGCAATAACTCTGGCCGCGAGCTAGTAAACTTCTCCGCTGAAGGTAGTAGCGAAAACGCCTTCATCATTGCCGAATTATATCGTCGCAACTGCTCATGGAAGGTGCGTCACGTTGCCCAAGGATACAATGGTGGCCTTGCTGCAATCGCTACTGAATTCGGCATTACAATTGCTGATGAAGAAGTAGTAGACTCAGAGCAAACAAGAACTGTGGCCACTGTAGCAAAAATTAGCTTGACGAAGAGCGAACAAGTCACAGCCGAACTAGAGCGCAAAGGCTCAAGACTGATCAATTTGCAAAAGGCTGCTGCTATTTCCCTGACCAAGCATAAAGTAGATGGCATAACTGCTCGAGTAATTATGGTGCTTGATGCATCTGGCTCTACTCGCGGTATGTGGCCTGAAATAATGCAGGGTATTGTCGACCGCCTCGCCACCTTAGCCCTCAACCTTGACGACAATGGCGAACTAGAACTTTGGGTCTATGCTTCTGGCTATCGCCAGATGGCGACGGTCAACCTATCAAATTTAGACGGCTATATTGCTTCACTTCAGCGAGGTGGTGATGGCTCTGGAAATACGCCTAAGCCAAAGAAAGGCATACTCGGAGGTCTCTTCAACGGCGGCATTGTTCCTGGTTTAGGTTACGACAACAACGAGCCACCTGTAATGCAAGCCATTCTAGATCAATGCAAAAAGACTGATACCGTACCCACTCTCATTCTCTTTGTCACCGATGGCGGTATCAACAAAGGCAAAGATATCGAACGACTGCTGAAAGAAGCTTCTTACTATCCAATCTTCTGGCAATTCGTCGGGCTTGGTGGCAGCGGCTACGATGTGCTGCAACGCTTGAATCAAATGCAAGGACGTTACTTTGATAATGCTGGCTTCTTTGCCGTTGATGACTACCGAACAATTGCAGATGATGAACTTTACAGTCGCCTAGTAAAGGAGTTTCCGATCTGGCTGAATGAGGCAAAAGCTAAAGGCATGCTTAATTAGAGGAGCGCCCCCACTATATTCCGAGAAAAAAACTTTGATACTACTGACTCATATAACCGTCAGTAGTATCTATTTTTTCATTAGTGCTCAACTTGACTTAGGTATCAAATAACCCATGAATTGATGGCTCGACAAACACAAACAAGCCCGCTTCAATAGCGGACGAATTTCATCGGGTCTTCCTGTCTGGCTAAGAAAATCAGCAAAGTTTAGAGAGACTATACCAACTTCTGCACTATCAATGCCGTGTGCAATCTCTGCATCTTTCAATGCTTGCATATAACATTGTTCTGCTAGTCTGTAATTCCCTTGAGAAAACGCAAACTGGGCAAACGTCAATGTTGACTCATATTCAGGCTGTGCTTCAGTCTTCATATATAAGATGATAAGTAGATTATGTGTACAAGTGGTGAACCGGTTTAAGTCGTGCAAAAATCGTCATTTGAGAAAACTAAGCCTTGGTATTCTTCGGAAAAAGCTAACCGAAAAATAAATGTTTCTCTTACCTTTGCATGATATGGGTAGAGAACAACATGAAGCCCAGCCCTATCTCTGCTGAAATCTACAGCAAGATTCACGAACGTTCGCTCTCCATGAAAATGAACAATACCATAGAACCACTGACTGCCACCGTCAGTATTAAAGTATATGACTCGACCGTCGAAATCTAAAATATTGTCGATAGTAAAATGATCGGATACTGGAGGGATAATCCCTTGGCTAGATACTTTGTAAACCCGCCCATTAGCTTCGTGACCACGATAAACAGGCTGATGTTGAATTGGCTGTATCATTTACTAAACTCCCAAAGATGAATGGTGAACTGGTTCGTTCAAATCAAAGTATTTATTCTTCATACTTGAACGAAATTCAGCCGAAATTTTGCAGAGGCCAGACTTACCATCGCAGTCACCAGCTTTACTTTCGGGGTTAGAGGAATGAGCCGGCGTGCTACTAGAAGCAAAATTATTGTCGACCAATAGTGGTGCTGAGCAATTAGACAACGAACTAATCTGACTTCCTTGATCGGCTCCAGAATCGCTCATAATACTCACTCCAATTGAAATGCTGTGCGAACCCGGTACCGGTATGAAATAGATACAAGCTCGACTTCCCCCTTCAACTTTATTAGCTTATTAGAAACTTTGTGACAGAACCATACCTGCTAGATACGAAGGGCATCAACCACTTCACGCAAACTGCGCGACGACTGAATTCAGTCATAAGCTTGCTGTAATCAAGTTCCAGAAGCAAACCGAAAAGATTTGGCTCCAAACTACTGGCAATCGGGCCTTGCTCTCAGGCATGATTAAGATGTTTTGTCTCTTTCATTAACGTCAAGGAAAGTCTTCTCTCCCAATAGTCACTTGACTCAACCAAGCGCTTAATTCTTCTCAAGCTGAGTCAATAAAGCACCCTCAATGAAAGTGCCTAAAACTGTCCATTATTTTATCGTACAAAATTATGACCTCAATCGGATTTGACCAAATGGTCGCGGTGGTGAAACGGTTGTATGAAGCAGGTGACCGTATCTCTCGAGCTCAAACCAAACATGATGTTGCCCACGCCCAAGCAGTGATGTTTGCGGCTCAATGCATTCAAGATGAAGTTTCGAGACTGTTACCGGGGAAACTCTCAATGGAATCTCGTGCAGTAGTTATTCCGGCTGGCGCATTCTTTCACGACATCGGACGCGCTGTAGATGTAGATAATCACGCACAAGCGGGGATGAAAATAGCGTACGACTATTTAACACAAAGAAACTTCCCCCAAGAACTAGCTGCAAAAATCGCAGCGGTCGTCTCATGCCATCGTTCAGAAGACCTAAACAAAACTCCCCTCGAATCATTAAAGCTGTTTCCTGAATTGGCAATTGTTGTAATCGCTGACAAGTGCGTTGGCGATGAAGACCGCGTCAGGTTCTGGCGTGCACTCACACTCTCTATATTGAGTCGAGTAGGGTTGGCCAAGCTAAGTTTGTGGCGTAATTCGGAGCATGACCGTGTCAACTTCGCCATCAAAGATTCTCAAATTTTGGTCGATGGAGACGATCATCCAAGCAGCGAAAACGCTGGCGCGATCATTCTCAAATTGAAGATGGATACTTCAGTAGCTAGTGGAGAAAATTTGCTCAATCTATACAGCCGTCGGTTTCAAGCTTGCGATTGGGCAGCAAAGTCAATGGGTTTCGCCTTCAGGGTAGAAGTGAACGGTTCGCGCTACTTCTTTGACCAGCAATCATCTAAGTGGTCACTAAAAGAAACCTTCGCCATCACCTTACCTTAACTACCAAGTCGTCGAGGGCTGACAGAGGCGAGAAAAACAATAAACCAATTTTGAGTTCTCGCCACTGGTCTTCCTCTATCCAAATATTCTGTGTGTTGAGTGACTTTAGTTGCCTATGTAACTCCAGTTCTTCATTCTGTAGATCGCTATGAATCGAATACTCCAATTGGGCTCTATCATCGGAGTCTTAACCCTGACACTTACTCTTACTTCTGGCCAGTCTGACAGGCAAAAAGAAAAAGGAACAACGAATACTGCTCACACCAGTATTACCAAAGCTAATGACAAAGTTTCGATTCCATACCCGACCAAAAGCTCTATTAAAGCTGGACAAAAAGTTCAGGCCATTACCAGCCCGGCTCAGACAATCAAAGCAGCAGACATAGAGCTTTTACTCAAGAGTTACGGCACTCGTGGCTCACTCTTGCAACGCACGGTCGGTCACGCCGAAGGAACGAGAAATGTCGATGGCAAAATCGGCTGGGCCTATTGGGGGCACCAAGATCCCATGTGCGTTTACATCACATGTAGAAGCAAAATTACCAATCTAGGTTCTTTCTCATATCAACAAGCCAGTGACAAACCAATAGTGCGCACGCCTCTTCAAGCTGACCTGATTCAACAGCAAGTGCTTCGCTTACAAGCTCTAGAACTGCTCTATCAAGCTCAGCGGGTAGGACTTCAACTAAATGTCTTTCAACTCCTGGCAGGCGTAGATTTAGCCAATCAAAGCCCAACTGCGGCATGTGTTATACAACCTAACAAATCCCTTCTGAATAAACTTGCCGCAGGAATTAGTGTTGACCTAAATACAAAGAAAGCACTGGCGCATGCTACTACCCAGAACCACTGCCGCTGGGGATACATCGACCGCCTCAAGCAGTCGATAAAACGAAAGGAGCTGGAGGGTTTTGATGCTGTTGTTGAAGCTCGCGCTTGGTCATTTTTCGATGTCAATCCATATTCACGCCGTTATAATAAGTGGAACGCCAGTGGATTGGGCCATAATCCGACTATTATCTACCACGACCAACGTCGCAGAACAAAGGCTGTGGCTGATGGCTTGCGTTATCAGTTGGAGAATCCTAAAGAATTCTCCAATAGTAAATAGTAAAGACTCAGGCTGTGTCAAGAATGCAATAATTCTCTCAAGCACGGCCTACAAAATTTTGCTGAACACATCTTGGCTGAACATTTCTTGGCTGAATATTCTACCGAACAAAGAGCGGGAACTGAGAGTAATTACTCTCAGCTCCCACTATTTTTCTCGAAATTATTAATCGACCGGTCTACTGCTAAAATTAAGACTCAACACAGCAACAAAAACACAATGGTAAGATTTTTCCAGTCATGCTTTGGATTTTTTGTCTTGATCAATGCTCCTACAATTACAGTTGCTCTATTTTGTTCACTCATAGTGATTGCGCCGGCTAACGCCGCATCAAATGAGCAAAGGAGCCAAAAAGTTCTGAGTGAAAACTTAGCTGTGGCAATGACCACTCATAACCACAAAGAAATCGATCGAATTAAAGGGGCTATTGTTTCTCGCTTAGATGCTTCTCCTACCACAGAATCACCAGAGCACTATGAAGCATTTCAAAATGACCAAGAGTTTCTACAGCAGTTTTATTCGCAAACCAGGCAAAAGCAGAAAGAGACACTTGAACAGCTATCTAGAAGGTTTATTCAGTTTTGCAGAGAAAGATCGTGGTGGATTACAGAGCGAAAACTTGCGGCAAAAGATATACCTCAGCCATTAAGAGCTGTCGCCTCAATGATTCGAGGTATGTTGGCTATCGCTAGGACTTATCCGGATTGTCGCAATGAGGCGGCTATGATTGCCCGATCTGGAGGCGACTATCTGCTATCTTGCAGCAGTGAAGCGGGTTTTGCCGGGGCCCCCTTCCCCTACTGGCGAGGTAGGCACGGTCGCCTTGGTGAACTCTCCGAAAAATTGTCACTCAAACTAGAAAAAACACAGTCTCTCAATAAGTGCCTAGTCAATGGCTGGTTAGTGGTACCGTCGCTTCCTTGTGAATATTATTTCGACACTGGTTCAGTAGGCGAAGCCTTACTAGAACTATATGAAGCTACTGGCGACAGCCGCTATTTAAAATGGGTGGAGATCGCATCCAGTTGGGCTAAGGCAAAACCAATTTCACCCAACTACAACTACAATTCTTTCATTGCCACCATGGACGCCAAGTTGTTCATTGTTACTGGCGACATCGGCTATCTAAAGCAGGCGGTAGAAAGAACGACCTGCGGGGTTATTGCTGGCGAGATAGAAACTGGGCCATATGCTGGTCACTTTATCGATCCTCACAATGAGCGGATTGTCTATCGAAAAATCATTACTCATGGCTTGATTGTTGTGTCCACAGCCTTGGCCAAAGACAAATCAGGCGCAATAACTCAGTCAGAGAAAGAAAGAATCTATCGGGCTACCGCGCTAGCAACAGCCGCCCTCATCGAGCAAATGAAAGTTCGAGGATACAGTAATTCATTAATTGAAATCTTCAGGGATATCAAAACGGCGCGTCAAGCCGGAGCGCCTTTGCCAGAGCCCTCGGCTCAAACACTAGCATTACATGAAGGCCACTGTTTGAGACTAATTGTTTCAGGTCGAGGAATCTCACAACCAGAGTTAGGTCTCTTGTTGGAAGAGTTAGCGCAATCAATTAAGTAAGCGGAACTTACCCGTTGCTAGCAGCGCTAGTTTCCATATCGCCTGTATGCAGGATAAAGAGCTAGAAATCGATTTGGTTGCTAACGAAACAATCATGATTACCAATGTAATTGCTCGCAGCCGCGAGTATCTGACTGAAAACTTACCCACATTAACCAGCCAAAGCAATCACTATTTCATCAGTGTTATCGATCCTTTAGCTGAGCCACTCTTCAAAGATGAACATAGCGGGGCAGTAACAGTACGTTTCGACGATGTCTCTCCCGAGATGTTCGACAGCACAGAGCACTTTGCTCAAATATGCGCGCAGATGGAAGAGTACGGGCGCCCGTATCAGATCTTCAGCGAAATGATGGCAAACCAAATCATCGATTTCGTGGACAACCTCCAATCTAGCCTCACCGAGATCGTTCTCTATGTGCACTGCACCCTCGGTGTCAGTCGCAGTGGTGCCATCGCTACTTTCGTAGCCGAGATATGCGGTCTAGATGGCAATGAGTTTACGACCATGAACCCCCAAATTCACCCAAACCAACTGGTGCTAGAACGTCTACGGACGGCTAACAAACAGGCTTTTCGCAGAGAGTCCTGAAACTTTGTCTTTCATCACAAAAGGCAATAGGTACCTGCAGAATTGGTTGCCTTCCTGTGTAAAACGCTTGTGGCCGGATTGGTCAACGGTCTTAACACTGACACCAGTGAGAAAGCCTCAGTCGAGACAGCGGCCTAGCCCCAAATATGTCGTCTCTTCTCTCGGTAACTGAGCGGCCAGCAAGCAATCGATTTTGATGCTGGTCGCTTCTCTTACTTCTCCTGCTCTCTTTTCTTTGACTCCGTTGATTACTTTCATTTAGCTCAACTCTATACCCAGAATAGACCTGGGTGTAAGGCATTTCTGACAAAAAATCACCATTCAACTATACGACCTCGTAGTAAGAGATGCACAAAAATAGCTGGGTTTGCGAAATATTGGATCCCGCCATATTTGCGAAAGAGAAAAAGGTTAGCTCAGCCAATTCACCAATAGGCAGAATACCAGACATGCAATTGAAAACCCTGTTCGTCATTTTTGATAATCTACGAAAATTTAGGAATAACGGATCAACAAATGCTCAGAGAGAAACGAACAAGAATGGCTGCCTCAGTCGACAGCCCTTCTCAATGAATACAGTAGGCACCAAGGCCTAGTCTTTTAGATAGGCGACCTGCAAGTCATCTTCGTAAACCGCGCCTTCGCGATAGGGAATTTGAACGACCTCGAAACTACCTTTAGCGTAAATTGCGGCAGCGAGACCTTCTATGTGTATCATCGAACCAAGATACAAATCGCGTCCCTTGGGGGTGAAGTAAAACAAGTACTCGCCATCAGGCAAATCAGGATAAGACAAATGCCAATCTTCAGAGTCGTCGATTGCTTGTTCATAATCTTCGACTGTAAGACCCGATTGTTCACAGGCAGATGCCAATGAATTCTGATCATAGGTAATTCCGCTATAAGCTCCTTGGGCTGGACGTCCAGCGATATGGATTTCATAGCGAAAAAGCATGGTCGCCACTTGGTTGCTACTCGAATTTTTATCTAACATATAGACCATTATGCTAAGGTAATTCCTTTTCCGACTTACTCGAACAAGTCGTCTTCTAGAGCCAATAGTTCTGAATCAAAAGTTGCTTGACGATTTTTTTTGCCAGTAGCAAATTCAACTCTGATTATTTGGTTTGGTCGAATTGAGCTAGGAACAATGATCTCCATCAAACCGAAGTCATAAGAAGTAGCAGTATCATTTTCCATCTGAACTGCAGCCTCGTACTGCTCAGGAGTTAGAGGAACTGCATTGTAACGACCAAGCTCAAAGGTCAGTGCTTCAGCCTCTCGTGCTGTCACTAATCGGCTGGCGCCCAGAGCAGTATGACTCCAGTCTTTGGAGTAATAGACTTCCTGACCGTCCTCAATCTCAAAGATAATCGCTCCCAAACGCACCCGGCGATCATTGGTTAGGCGACGCTTCCAGTTCCGCGTCACTGTGTGACTGAAGTTGAGCAGTGGGGAGGCGAATACGCCGTGCAACCGACCTGCCTTACGCTGCATTGGTATACCATTATTGAGGCAGTCTTGAATCTGAGAGATTTTGCGGTAGTGAACTAGTTTCATGAATTCTATATTTAGAGAGAGTTATTAGAATTGTTCTGCAAGGCTATTTCTGCGGCAAACAGTTGGCTCGTCAACTGCTTCTTGCCAATTTTGGTATCAACCTCTATGGGGTCGCCGACAACAACTTTGCAGCCGTAGACGACCTTACCGCAGAATGCGCGAGTGATGCCGATCTTAGCCAGAGCTCGCTGCCAGAGACGAGCCTGTTCCGGCAATCTGTCGTAGGTTATGTAGACCGGCAATAAAGCTAAATTTTTGCCGGTCACTTGACTGAGTCTTTGAGCGATGACCGCAGCGCCAGTATTCCAGTCTTCAGGCAAGAGAACATTGGAGTCCACCAATTTTCCCTGAGGAAAAATGACGAAGCTAGACTTATACTCTCGCCGCAAAACATCAACTACAGGGGCAATCACTGCTACCTGGAGGCGAAGATTGTGGGTGTTAACCGGAATAACTCCCAACCAAGCCATCCAAAAAGCCCGTCGACCAGTGAGCTGATCTATGGCGGCAAGGAAGCGCCAACGACGAGCGCCAATTATATAGCCCATGACCATAGCATCATGTTCAACCTGATGGTTGGGGCAAACAATCAGCCTTGTCTGACTGGAGTAAATTTTCTCAGCGCCGACAATTTTTAGGTCGCCCAGAAAAAACCAGGCAGCCATGCGCGTTACAAAGAAAAGCAATATTCGAGACGAACGGGGCACATAAGGGGTGACGTAACCACTTTGGCTGCTAACTTTCTCCGCCTCAGCCAGCCAAAAATTGAGGCGAGAGCGACCGTAAAAAAGAAGCGTACCTAAAGCGACAAAAGCTTCAGGCAGCAAAGCGATACTGCCAATGGCAGTGTATGAGATGCTCATAGGGATAACCTTAAAGACTAAGGTGAAAGTGCGAGTTTATTTTCTAGTGACCGGAATGTTCTATGGCCGTGGCTTTAAAGCGCTGCACTTCAACTTTGCCGGTGGAGCCAAACAAGAATAAAGTTACGTTGTGCTGTTCAAGCGTGCGGCTTACAGAGATGACATCTAATGGATTAGTAATATAAAGTGCCCTGAGGCCGAGCAAAACAGGGACCCAGAGAGTGCCGGTATAGCCAAGGAAATGCGCAAAGGTCACTGCACCGATTATCGTTTCATCCTCAACAGCGCCAGAGGAAAGAAGGCGAGGTGGGTATTGCTGCAAAGTAGCTTGAACATTCGACAAAATGCTGCGATGGCTCAGTTCAACACCCTTTGGTTTGCCGGTCGAGCCTGATGTGTAAAGCACTGCGGCAATGTCACTCAAATCAGCAGAAAGACCAGCAAACTCATATTCAAATCTTGAGATAACTGGGTTAGCGAGCAAACTCTGCACCCGCAGCCGCACAGTAGAATCTTCCCAAGAGCGCATTCGACGCATATCGAGCAATTCAGCTAACAATTCAAGGTTTACTTGCTCAAGGAAAGAGCTACAGGTCACCACTTGTTCAATGCCGGCATTGGCGATTGTGCAATTGACTATCTCATTGGCGGTGCCATAGTTGAAATTGACGACTACCTTGCCAATTATAGTGAGGGCAAGATTAGCCGTGACGGCCAAGATTGATGGAGGAAGCAAAATTGCCACTCGGTCATTTGCCTTTAGTCTTGGCTGCATTACTATGGCGAAAGTAAGCACGCGGTCGAGTAATTGCCGGTAAGTAAGCGTACCGCTTTCATCAGAAACAGCCGATTTGTCTATATTTCTGAGCGCCTTCTTGAGAAAGGCTGTAGCAAGATTCGGCCGCTCTGGACTGAAGTCAAATAGCGGCATGAGGGCAGGTTGGGTACAGCCTAGAGACTCATCCACAAAAGCAGGTGAAGACGAGTTAAAAACTTGAGTCATGATTCTAAGGGATGTATTAACGAAATGAATGGACGAAATAAGTAGACGACATGAACGGCAACAGCCCAAAATTCAGCACTAAAAATGCTGAGTGAATTAGCCAAAATAGTAAATTAGCTATTGTCTTATGTAATTTCCTGGGCGAAATTGAGTGAATGAGAATATTTCCTCATACTGTCAGAACACTAGTGAGAAAAGCAATTGGCTTCGCCGGCAATAAAATGCTTATGATTTACTCTGCCTGTCAAAAGACAGATCGCAAGTTGCGCTAGCCTGTCAGACGACCCACGTTCTGCCGGCCCTTCCAAGTTACTAAAATCAGGCAAAGGCTTATATTTGCCTAAATTACGCATTGAAACCTGCGCTAGCAATTAAAAACAGCCTAAAACTAAACACTGAAATTTTCTTATGCCTCTGCGCGCCATTGAATTCGAGGTAAAACCTCAGCCGCATTGTTATTAAAATTAGGCACGACCACAAAGTAGATAAAGCTAGGATATCCAGAACCTTTCAGTCAAGGTAGAGACATATTCACTCAATTCAACCCATGCCATGAGAAATTTCACTTCAACAAAGCCAACACGCTTCTATTTTCAGCAGCATAGCTTCCCAACTTGGGTACTAGATGTTGCCACGAATTGTTTGAAAATCAAACTGCCTTTTTACTACAACCGGTGATTACAATGTCTAAGTATCGAATGAAATTCAATTTTGCATCCAGTGACAACCCTGTTCTTGTCGTTATCGACATGCAACCGAATCACACTTCAGACCTGCTTTTGCTAAAAGTCATCAAGCGTGAAATCACCCAGGCCGTTGCCAACCAGCTACCTGTTGTATTGGTGCAATACCTTCAATGCGGCGAAATCTATTCAGAATTACTTGACGCTGCTCAACTTGAACCTGGCAGTCAGCTGCGTTTTATCATAGGCAAGTCTAATGATAATGGTGCCGCTGAAGTTCTCGGAAGCTGCCGTAAAAACGCACTTGACCTAACGCATATAAAAATCTGCGGGGTAAACACAAATGCTTGCGTCGAAGAAACGACACTAGCACTAGCCAAGCAGCTACCAAATAGTCTAATTGAAGTACTCGGCTACGCCTGCCGCAACAAGAATTCAACAAATGATTTCAAGCCCTTCAGGCAACGAAATATTGTTATCACCGAACGCAACACCTTCGCTCAAGATCTGGCAGCCTAGTGCTTAGCGATTACTTTCACCGCTAGCGAGAGGTGCACCAATAGCATTTCTCACTTAAAGCTCATTCTCAGCAAGCTTGCTGTAACAACTAGCTAGCCAAGAGTGATTCTAGCCATCGCACTGCGCTAAGTAGAAACAATCCAACCATGAACACAAACAAACCTCAATAGAAAAGCCGGTGCAGCAAAACAATCAGACCTAGACAAAAAGTTAAGCCCCATTGTCGAAATTTGAATTTGATTTAGTCGCGAGACTAATTTTGCTTACTCGGTTTTTCAAAAGTGGTTTGTATGTCAAATGGATGGAGAGTCCACTTAAGCACAAATAAATCAGGTAATCATGGCTACTCTATTAGGTGTAGACGTATCAACGTATCAAGGCCGAATCGACTGGCGCAAAGCAAAACAAGCTGGAATCAAATTTGCCTTCATCAAGGCCACTGAAGGTTCCACAATCATAGACAATCGCTTAGTTGAAAACCGGCGCAATGCGCGGGCCAATGGTATCCCTTGCGGTTACTACCACTTCTTCCGCCCCCGCTCATCAGTGAAAGGTCAAATAAACAACTTCGTCAAAGCTATAGGACAACTCTACCCAGGCGACCTTCCCCCAGTAATTGATATAGAAGTACCAGACCAGTGGCAAGAATTTACAGTCGTCCAACGGATTGTTCTTATCAAAACCTTTATCGATGGTGTCAAGTCGGCTCTGGGTGTAGATCCAATTATCTATTGCAGTGCTTACTTTCCAGATGATGTACTGGGCAATGCAAAAGTACTTGCGAACTACCCACTCTGGGTGGCTCACTACACCAGTGCTCCAAGCCCGCGTGTTCCTTCACCATGGCAGTTTTGGACATTTTGGCAATACACAGACAATGGCCGGATAGCTGGTATTGCTGGACCAGTTGATCTCAACCGCTTTAACGGCTCACTTGAACAGTTAGCAAAGTTTCAGAAGCCCGGCCAGTTTCCGCCTAAAAATATAGTGCAACGGACTATTGGAGCGGTCACAGGACGACTGTCAGGAAACTGAGCTAAACTTGACCCATAAGTCTAACTAAGCCAACTTAGAGACTCTAGAGCCACCTCTGGTTTGATAATTTCAGCAGCTTGGAACCTTATTATCAGCGAGTATGCTGTCTACGAGGTTCCTTTTTTTGATTACTTTCTAGCAGACCGGTCTACTAACTGCGCGG
>LNEX01000190.1 GCA_001464165.1 bacterium Ga0077546 | reverse complement strand
AATTACAGAGCGCGCAGGCGATAGCCCACTCTAGAAATATTTTCGATTACAGACTTAGAGAGATCATCGTTTTCATCAACCACCTTGCGAATGCGCCTAATGGCCACCCTTAGACCTTCAGGTGTAGCGTCAGAATCGTATTGCCAGACCCGCGACAACAGAGTATCAACACCAAATATCTCTGTAGGGTGGCGCATCAAAAATTCTAACAAGGCAAAATCACGAGGCAAAAGGCGTAGTTCGGTTTCGCCACGAGTAATGCGAAACTTAGTGGGATCAAGGGTCAGATTGCCATGCTTGAGAACATTAGCCTGAGAAAGGGGCGGGCGTCTCAATAACGAGCGAATTCGGGCGGCCAATTCCTTAAGATTAAAAGGCTTGGTAACATAGTCATCAGCCCCAGAATCAAGCCCTTGCTCCTTTTCGGCTATTTCGCCTTTGCCTGTCAGCATAATCACAGGTGTATTACCGCCAGCCGCCCTGAAGTTCTTGAGAATATCGATACCGGCCATACCAGGCAAATCCCAATCGAGCACAATTACATCGTACTCAGTCATTTTAAGGGTATCGTGACCATCAAGGCCGTCGTTGAAAGTCTCAACAGTATGGCGCTCAGCGGTGAGTCCATCGCCGATAGTCATTGCCAGGTCTACATCGTCTTCAACTAAAAGTATCTTTGCCAAGGTGACGCCTATATTTCAAGCAGCGAGTTCACGCAATAGTCTGGAAGCATTAACTCTGACAATATATCGTCTTGAAAGCCGATTTGAATAGTCTGTTTTACCACTCTGTTTTAGGTAATAAGTTTTACACGGCAAGCCAATGGGGATAAAAGTCACATGCGCTTGCATCTCTCGCTAACAACCAAAGTTCTCATCTTTGTCTCTGTGCCTCTCTTGATTCAACTAGGTTTAATCGCCTCACTTGCGTCACTGCAGAGCCAAGCAGAAGAAGCCTTAAGAGTTTCGACCAAAAGCGGAAAAATATCAGACGCTATCAACAAGATTACCAATGATGCTTTCGAAATTTTCACCGTTTACGGCAATGAAAAAGCCCTAGAAGAGATTAGTTTTGAAACCAGCAGGGCCCAGCAAATGATGGAGCGGGTGCACGAAGACTACAACGTGCTTCGAGCTTTTACCCAAGACCAACCTGAAATTACAAAAGCAATAACGACCTCCGAAGAAGCCTCGAACCGCTGCATGAAAGTGCTTAAAGACATCAAAACTTCCTTTATTAAAACTGGCGGCGAAGGTCGATCAGAGCGCAAAGCTCTCTGGCACAAGTTGCGCGACGAGATGAAAGGAATACTTTACAACGAGCTGCTCACTATTGGTGATGAACAAAAACGTCTCTCACAAAAGGCCCCAGAAGTGCAAGCACAGTTCCGCGAGAAAGCGCAATCTATAATGCTTATCATCGGCCTCTTCGACCTAGCCCTGGGATTGGCGCTCGCTTTATTTCTGACAAAGGGAATTACAACCAGATTACACAGAGTGAGCGAAAACACTTACCGGCTAGCAAGCGGTATGCCACTGCACAGGGTAATGCGCGGCAGCGACGAAATCGCCAGACTTGACCAGGTCTTTCACAAGATGGCCAACGAGATAAAAGAAGCTTCGCGCAAAGAACGAGCAATTGTCGAAAATGCCCGCGATCTAATTTGCACCATCGATACCCAGGGTCGCTTTCTCGCTGCCAATCAAGCAGCTGAAGCATTTTTTGGCATCGAGCCCCAAGATCTACTTGGTAAACACTTCATTGATCTCGTAGTCGGTTCAGACACAAACAAGGCCTTAGACTATCTAGAAAAACTCAGACAAGACGATAACTTCAACGCCACACCACTCGAAATCGAGATGCGCAGCAACTCTGGTGCCACAGTAGAGACTCTCTGGTCAGCCCACTGGTCAGACGAAGAAAACTCATTCTTCTGCGTTATTCATGATATGACCGATAGGCGCAAAGCTGAAAAGCTCAAACAAGAAGTAATGGCAATGATCACCCACGATCTACGCACACCACTTTCGACCATTAATAACGTTCTCGATTTTTTCGAAAATGGAACATACGGAACATTTGACGCCAAAGGTCGCAACTATGTACTAATGGCAAAACGCAACGCTGATCGCATGGTTGCCCTAATCAATGATTTGCTCGACATCGAAAAAATAAAATCAGGCATGATGCAGCTAGAGATTGATACAGTATCGCTCAGTCGCTGCTTCAGCAACTGCCAGGCCGCCAGCCTTGGCCTTGCTGAAGAGATGGCAGTAAAGCTAGAATTTGCACCCACCGAGATAACGGTCGAGGTAGACGAGCAAAGGCTAGACCGCGTGCTATCAAACCTTGTGGCCAACGCTATTAAATATTCTCCCAAAGGAACAACTGTTAAAGTTAGCGCTGATCAACAAAGAAATGCCGTTGCTATAAGAGTAGAAGATCAGGGCCCTGGGATACCGCCAGACATGCTTGAAGCAGTCTTCGAGCGCTTTCAACAGGTTGGCGGCAGCTCAAAATCAAAAGGTGGCTCTGGCCTCGGCCTTACTATATGTAAGGCAATCGTTGAATTGCACGGTGGCAAAATCTGGGTAGAAAGCCGCGGGCGCGGCAGCACCTTTATATTTACGCTTCCAACAACTTAATAATAAGACCGAAACTAGTAATAATGCCGAAACATTCTAATCACAGGTCAGTAATAACTTTCTTCTAGATTTGTTCTCGTAGCACATCACACCGACTGTCAACCCCCAAGTCGATGAACAGTGCATAGAAACAAATTACTAGAGGTAGATAATCATGGCTAGAGAAATTAACTCAACTGGAACTCAATCTTCAGACAACACCGTAGTTAAAGGTCTTGAAAATAAATCACAAAACTCAGAAAAATTTGGCACCATCGCTGTAGATTCATGGGCAGAAATGGAGAAAGGCCACAAAGACGCTAACGGCAAATTTGGCAAGGCCACAGCCAAGGACGGTCAAATTAAAGGTGATGTTAGCAAAGATGATTCAGTGCTGACCTTCGATGATCCCTTCAAGAAAGGTAAGAGCGACAATTCATCTGCATTGCAAGAAAAGAAAATGATGAGCGATGAAGACGTCATCAGAAACAAGAAAGAAGAAGCCATTGAAAACGCTAATATGGTCCAAAAGAAAAAGGAACTAGCTGACGGTGGAAAAACTGGTGGAAAAGTAGAGGGCGCTCTTGATTTTGCACCAGAAAAACCGAAAGTTCCCGCTGACGGTGGCTTGAAAGACGGCTGGACTAAAACTGAAGAATTTATCGGCAAGAAACCTCTCGAAGGTGGACCTAAGGACAAAGACTTCACTGGTAAGAAAGCTTTAGGCGGTGGCACAAAGGACCTGAGTTTTGACAGAAACTATTATGAGCAGTTGCTCTAATTGCTGACCAAATTTTGGCCGAGTTTAAAGCCAAGAACTAGACCTGAGCCTAAGCTCTAACTGAGAAAAGATACCCCAAGAAGATCTCGCCCGCCAGCGAGGTCTTCTTTCTAATTGAAAATCAATTGTTTAACTACTAAACCCATCTTAAAGTGAAGAAAAGGCACAGAAAATGCCACTGAGAAACAGAGGGGCAAACACTATCTTTCTTCAAAATCGCTTTTTAGCTGGTCTACTAAGTCGCTAATGCCCTTCCAATTAGGGTCGCTAGCGTCGATAGCTGTGACACGCTGCAAACAGTCTTCAGCCGCCCCGAAGTTCTCTTGAATGGCGTAGACGCGCGACAGATGCAACCAGCCATTGATATAGTAAGGGTTAATTTGAACTGCTTTAATCAAAAGCTCCTGAGCATTCTCCAGACGCCCTCTTTTAATCAAAAGCGAGCCGAGGTTACCGTAAGGCCATTCAAAATCAGGATAGTCCTTAACAAGATTCTCAAACATTCGCTGAGCCTCGTTCTCGTTCACAAACATCTGATTGTAGCCCTGTATATTAAGCTGTTCAGCCATGAGTGGCACAGGATAGCGCGGTATCTTAGAACGCAAAAACGATCGCGCCTTAATGCCGACCGGACCGTCTCCGTCTAGTTCTATGGCAGTAGTTAATGCATCGCGGGCCTGCTCAGTCCAACCAACTTGTTTGTAGCGCACCGCCAACTGCCAATACTCTTCTGCTGTCAGATCTTCAGGTAACTCACGCGGTGGCGGCTCAGCTTGTGTCATGTCGGCTAAAGCCTGGCGCAATTTTTGCACATAGTCTTGCGCTTCGGTCTCTGACAATCCAATTGAGAGTAACTGGTCTTTCATTGCCGTAAGTGGTTCTTCGCTTTCTGAATCATCATCTGGACGCGGCTTCGAGTCTTCACCAGTACCGAGCTTATCGTTTTTATCAACGGCCTCAATCGTTAATTGCTGCAAAAGTTTGAGCAATGCCTGGGCGAAGTTGGCACCAGCTTCGTGACCCAAAACATACTGGTCATGAGGACCTACCACGAGGTTTTCTCTTGCAATATCATCACTAGCACCAGCAACGATGTCACTTTCACTTGCATCGATGGCATTTTCTCCATCAGCAATGCTCTCACCTTCACTAAAGTTATCTGGCTCCTCTTTCAACAAAGACTCTCGCAGACCTGCCGCCTGCAACTTCTGATCGTTTTCCGACAAACGTGAAAAGGCCTTAGCCGCATGGTTGTGGCGCCCCATCAAGGTGTATAGCGCAATCAAGCGTTGATATTCCCGAGCACTAAGCCCTTCTGGCACTTCATCGGGGGGCTGACTCATGCAAAAGAATCCTTGTATGCCCAGTATAGGGCCAGTGTAGGGCAACAAAAGGGCAAGATAGGGCCAGAGCAGGACCAGAACGGCACACTAGTGGCTAATGGCGACCAATTCTCAATCCGTGCAGTGAACTTGGAATGGAACTTGCAGGTCGAGGTGACATTTGCCCACTACTAGCATTTACCCGATCCATCAAAGACCAATACAAAGGCTCGCCAGATCTTTGCGGTTGTGCCGCATCAGTGCGCTTCACGTGATTCAAGACCGGATCACCTTTGAAGAAATCAGTGCCCACTTCATAAAGAGCACGGGCACCCACAAGGCCATAGCCGACCATTCGAGTCTTAGGAATTAAGCTAAGGACGCCACCAGTAACGGCAGCTGCGTCAATTGCCGCGTCTTTTATATAGTCACTTCGCCTGCCGTATATGTCACTACTAGTAGCCAACTTAAGATCGTTGTAGAGATCAACAGAATAAACAGCACCTAGCATTGGAGCTGCTAAGGGTCTAAATTTATAGCCAAGACCTAACAAAGCGGCATCTTTGCCCACAGTCAGCAGTGGGTCGCGATCGAAGTTAGTTTGTTGCTCGTAGTTAAAAGCAAAACGGTTATTAGGGTTATTAAGCAAAGCGACAACGTTCTCAGAAGGCACAAGAAAAGCCTCTCCTGGTCTCTGCGGTGAAATATTGGTGGCGACACCAATGGCCTCACCTTCGGCATTCTGCACGACGCCCCCAGAATTACCGTGCTCTATTTTAAGAGTAGCAGCCACTCTAGGCGCAGCTAAATACTTCTCAGCCTCAGATTTGTAAGCTTGACCAAAAGCATCATTACCGTAAAGCACTGGTATGGCCTGGAGCCATTGATCGGCTTCAACTTTCGGTATCATGCCTCCATAGGTGCCCATACCCCTAAAAATTCCCTCTGTTACTTTTGCTTGCTCAACACCATGAGGGTGCCCAACAGCAAACAACTTTGAGTAAGGCTTGAGATCGGCTGTCGAGCCAAATTTAACCGCCCGCGAACTGTCAGCATTCATGCCGTCAACTTGAAGCAGAGCCAAATCGCTTAGTTCATCAACCTTGGTAACGCGGGCCTTAAAGTGCTCTCCGCTCGGAGTGGCAATATCAATTGAGCGAGCGTTGCCTATGACGTGCAAATTTGTCACAACTTCGTTGCCAGAACCAACAATAAAGCCGCTGCCTGTGCCACGGGGACCGTCAAAGTTACTGGTTGTGATGCGCACTGTCGACTGCCTAGCGCTCTCAACAGCTGCAGCTGAAATAACTTCATCTGAGAACTTCTGACCGCTCAACCTAGCAGCCATATCGCGCAAATGACTTTTCACATCTCCCAAATCTAGCTGCAATCGGTCATCTACCATCTAATACTCTCTAATTTCTACTGTTTAATTTCTAGCTTTTAATCTCTGCGCGCGATCGATGGTAGTCGCAAACAAATACCAAGTCAGTGGGGAAAATACGAAAACTTTTAAACTATCACGACTTTTTCACCCTCTATTTCATAAAGTAGTCTCAGCAGCCACCCCTGCGCCACTACTCTGGAATGGAGAAAGCGAATGTCAATCAGCCCACCCTTAGAAAGCCCAGCCCAATCCTACGCTCCGGCTGTGAGCGCTCCACCACTAAACAACCCAGCGACAAACTCAAATGAAAACTGGAACAACTTCAAACTTCCCCAAGAATTTCTCTCAAATCTGCGCACATTTGCCAACCCCAGCGAGACAGAAAAGTTTAAACCCAAACTGACAAGTGAAACCGAAACCACTACAGCATTTGGCGCCGGAGCGCCTACCGCTGGTAAAGCCGGCGATCACTTACTAATTCGCGGCAACGATCAACTCGACGCCATCAACAAACACCTAGACGCAGTGCCACTTAATCGGGTAATCAACGGTGATTTGGTAGTACTGACTGGTCGCCCTGGTCGCAGGGAACAATGGGGTATCGTCACTGAAGGAAAAGATGGTCAGCTCTTTGTTCACCACACAGACAGCCACTATTGGTCAAAAACTTCATTGTCAGAGCTGGCTGCAAGCTCGCGCTTGCTTGAAGCTTATCGCCCGCATAGCAAAGCCTAAAATTCTCTCTGGCACAAAGAGTTTATTTACAGCAATTCTCAGCGCCGTAGCAACCATACTTAGCTTGTCTATAGTTATTCCAGCTGTGGCGCAGAGCCAAAGGCAACAAGCCCCACTAACAAAAAGACAGACTAAATATCGGGTATTAGAGTTTCCCGATAACTTCTCAATTGGCAAACTGTACGTACTTAAAAAATTGAACCTAACAACGCCAGGAGTCGATACAAAAAAAGCTGTCCGTGAAAACGCTCAAGGAAGAGTAACCATAACAAGACAAGGGTACCCGTACTTGGTAGGAAACTACACCCTGGGTGAAAGTCTGAAGCCCCTGCAAAAATTGAAAGCCGACGATTTGCATGTCTTAAAGCTGAGCAAACTAACTTTCAATCAATCAGATCTTCAATACCTAACTGGGCTTACAGGTCTTCAAAGAATAGAACTAGACTCAACCGACGTGGGCGACGAAGGCTTAAAAGTACTAGCAAAATTACCCAATCTGGTCTTCATAAGCTTAACGCGTTCGCTAGTAACAGGTAAAACGTTAGCCGACCTAGGGCCACTAAAAAAACTGACAGTTCTTCAAATAGGTCACAATGCGCTTTGCGATGGAAATCTCAAAGGTTTGACCGCTCTAAAAAGCTTAAAGGCCCTTCGTATTCAAGCCTGCCGCCTGCACGACAAAGATTTAGAACCAATCGGTCAGGTGAAGACTCTAGAGTCTCTGGCTTTGCATGAAAACAAAGCGCTCACAGACACTGGTATAAAATACTTAGCCAAAATGCCGAATTTAAACTATCTAGACGTCTGCCAAACCAGCATCACAGCTAGTGGCATTAAATCTCTGAGAAATTGCCCGTTGACTGCTATCCACGTAGAAGTTGGACAAGTGAAAAAAGAAGAAATAGCACAACTACAAGCAATGTTCCCCAGAGCTAAAATAACCGAAGAAAACCCTGCAAGGCGCTTAGACCAAGCATTGTTCAAGCCTCTTCACTAATGCCAAGTAAATCGTACCTGCTTAATTAAGGGGCACTGCCAACAGCCTCAACATACCACTTTCCGTCTTTAACACGCAGAGTATAGAGCCAGTCAGAATTGTAACCAGCAA
>LNEX01000189.1 GCA_001464165.1 bacterium Ga0077546 | reverse complement strand
TCTGTCGGTAATTTGCTCGACTATCGCACTTCGCGTGACCAAGCTCTAGATTTATCTGATAGTGACGAAAACTCGGTTTCATATATGGCTATCGCCTTCACCTGCAAGCAGAGCTGGAGCCAGACTGCAGCGCTAAGGCACTCCAGTATTGTGGCTGAGTTGACTGATGAAGAGAAGAATATTTTACTAAAGCTCGCCCGGGCTACTCTTGAGTTTTATGTCAAAACTGGGCGTGTGCCTAAAATTTCTGATTTGCCTATTGGTACTAATTCTAGTACTAATTCTAGTACTAAGTGGCGCAGCGATTTATCTGCAAAACTTTTATGTCCTCATGGCGTATTTGTTACACTCTATCGTCACCCCAGTGTTGAATCTAATGAGCATAAACTTTTGCGCGGATGTATTGGTCACATTTTGCCAGTGCAGCCACTCTATCAAGCTGTTATTGCAAACACTGTGGCGGCTTGTTCCCGCGACCCGCGTTTTGAACCAGTTAGCGAAGGTGAGCTAGATAAACTTGAAATTGAAATTAGTGTGCTCACTCATCCACAAGCGATAGACTCGGCTAGTAAAATTAGACTTGGCTTCGATGGGATTATTTTGCATTTAGGGCAAAGACAGTCTGTCTTTCTTCCCAAAGTAGCAAGTGAGTATGGTTGGACCATAGAAGAAACCATGGCTCAGCTATCGTTAAAGGCTGGGCTCGATCAGAGCGCCTGGAAGCGCAGCAGTCGTCTTGAAGTCTTTCAAGCTGAAGTGCTGTCTGAGTCCAAAACAGAAATCTAGGTTAAAGATTAATGATGTGACTTTGCAATAAGTAGACGATGATATTCTGAATCATCACCTGAAAACCAGCAAACAGTAAGAAAATCAAGGTGTTGTCTTGACTGGCAAAGCGCGTCAGTTCAGCTTCTATGCTGGGCGCAAGGTTTTTCTGGGCGTGAGCATCTAAAACTTGGGTTGAGACGATTAAGCGAGGATTATTGCGCCACAGGCCGTAGCTAAATATTTCGTCGACACTATCATCAACCACAGCCAGGCGAAGACCGGGCAAGGCAAGCTTTTCGCATTGCGAGGAAAGTATCAGGGCTAGCTCTGGATTGTCTTTTGCTACCTCTTCCATAGCTAAGAAGCGCGCCTTGTAGTAGCGCCTTTCAGCCCAGTCAAGCACCAGGGGTAGTAGCATAACAAACAATACATTGACACTAAGTATGACAAGTGCGGCACCACGATATCCGACATCGTCGGTGGTGACATAATAGGCCAGCGGAACAGTCAAGGCTAACCCTACGAGAAAGGTGATGGCGTAATATGCTTTTAGTACTCTTGATGGTGTGACCATTTTCCCTGCCTACAGGTGTTTAGAGCGATTTAACGCCTGCTTTATGCATCTTTCTCTTAGATGTCCTGCTTAATTTGTTCCACCTCAAGTCGATTGTAAAACCCCAAAAAAACTGAAAACCCTGAATAGATCTCTTGACAAGGGTGCGGCAATCTAAAGACTTGGTTCAATTAATATATGATGTGCACTTGTTGATTCAGCCGAGATCTAGTCGAAATTGCCATTTTAGTGAAAGAACTAGCAGATTTATCTCAATACAGAATGAAGCTCATGCTTTTAATTCGTCGCCAGGAAGCCTTAAAGCTTCAAGGTGATAAAGCGAAACTGAGTGAATTGGCCGAAATTCCTGATGATTTCTTACTGAAGAAATGGGTTTGGACGGTATGTCTGCTTGGTGGGCCAGCCACATTTGTGGTTTTACCGCTGCTTCTTAGTGTTTTGGGGATTTTTACCCCAGTACCAATTATGGACTTCTTCTGGTTCTTTACTAAGCTCACAATGGCCGCAGTGCTTTTACTGTTTTGTCTGGCCGTTTATTTCACTCTGCGTTCCAACAAAGAATAATCTTCAGTTGCCAGGTGAAAATTTACCCATATGTTGCACTTGTAGCCGATGCTATACTCATGACTACTTCGTTTTGCTTCTTGTACGAGATTTCTATGAGATTTGCTTGCGCCTTTTTATTCATATTCTTCCTGGCTATCGCTCCTGTTGTGGCCGCAGATTCTAGTTCCGATATTACCGACGCCAGCTGCGCACGGGTCACGATTCCGGTGCTTTATATGACTGACAGAGCGGCTTCTGTTAAGGGAACAGGCTACGCCGCTCAGCGGAAAATTGAAGACGGTAATTCTATTTATCACGTTAACTGCGGAATAGCCCAATATACCCTTGCTAATTCAAATAGCAGGGCTTTGACTGATATTCAAAGAAAACTGGGTTGGCTGCCAGCAAAGTCTCGTACGAAGTTGATTACCAAGGTTCTAGCTGGCTCTGGAACTAGTAGTGCATACAGAGACTTCGGCCAAGCAATAAAAGATGTTGCTGCCAACACTGGGCACAGCGAATTCTTTATCATCGTACATGGCTACAATACTACCTTTGCTCAGGCGGCAGAGTCTGCTGCTCTCTTGGCCTATAATCTAGAAAAGCCCGTGATTGTCTACGATTGGCCATCGAAAGGTAAGGCCGGTCAATATGATGTAGATGCCGGCAACAATGAATGGAGTCAGGAGCATTTTGATCAACTAGTTGATCAATTGGCCGAGGTCAAAGCTTCTGGTATCAGATTCAATTTGTTAGCCCACAGTATGGGTAATAGATTGGCAATTCGATCTGCTCCAGTGCTGAGAGGTAAGCACTTGTTTGATCAGATTTTTTTGGTTGATGCTGATTTTGATGCTGAGACTTTTGTGCATTACATGTCGCGATATGCACGCGTCACCGAAGAAAATAAGCATTCTGATTTAGCCAAAGGCCTCAACCCACCGAGAGTTCGCATTCTCTTCTCTCACCGCGATCACGCTCTGCCTCTTTCCCAGTTTCTTTATGGCGGCTATACCAGATTAGGCCAGGCTGCTGACGGTATGCTTACTTCGGTATTTACTTTGTCAGCTTTTAGTCGCATGCTCGATCATGCCAATAACATAATTGCCGGAACCAGTGAGAATCCAAAAGTTGATCTTAGGCCTGAGTCAATGCTGAAATTCGAATGGATTGACTTTACTGCTTTAGATTACGGCATTATTGGACATACCATACCTTATAAGCTCATTGCTAATTTGGCCACTAGTGATCGGCCTGGCGATGGTCTTGAGCTAGTTGATAGTGACAACGGTTCTGTCAATAAACTCAGTAAGTTTTCTCTTGGTCTCTTTCACGAAAAAAAACGCATATCAACTAGTATTGGCCAATGCAAACGTGTTGTTGTTATAAAAGACAAGATGGCAAGCAAAGATAGAGTTGCCAGCACTAAAATCATTGCTAATTAGAGCAACAGCCAATTAAGTTAACGCCACCAGATGGGTTTGTCTGCACCGAAGGGGCGCACCGGCAAGATGTCAACCTGTGGCGAGTGCTCAAACTGTACTGCTGGCGCTAGCTCAGTAATGATGCCATAGGGCGATGCTACATCAACTAGCTTACTAGGATAGTCGTCTTTCTCTCGCTCATTTTCATAGTCGCTTCGAGCAATACTGCCGAAGTCTTGCACCCACATGGCACTTCTTGCCAGTGAAACTTTGACATGGTAGCTACCACCCTCGGTGGCACGTCGCAACATTGCACTCATAACTCCTGATGCCGCCAGATAAGCAGTAAGAAAATCGTTTAGATAAAATACTGGTGAAAATTGAGGTACATCCATTTTTAATGCCCCTTCAGAACGCGCAAAGCCAGTTGCGACTTGGGCGTTTTGATCAAAGCCCGGACGATCCTGCCAGGGGCCGCTATGACCGTAGGCATTGATACTTAGGTAAATCAGGCCTTTATGCTCTTTGAGCAGGTTCTCTGGCATTAGATCAAATTTTCGGTTCACCGCCGGGCGATACGATGTTGTAAAAACATCAGCGCTAGCTGCCAATGAACGCATCTGTTTTAGATTCTCAAGTTGATCGAGATCGAGGTAAGCTAAGTGTTTACCAGGATTGACCAGCAGGTTTTGTGGCAGAGTGTCACCGTGATAAGGCGAGCTTATGTGCAGTACCTGAGCGCCATAATTAGCCAGAGTCCTAGAGCTGCGAGGGCCGGCCAGCACATGAGTAAAGTCCAAAACCTTCATATCAACCAAGGGACCATTGCCGCTTTTCCTAGTAAATGGTATTGGCTTTCCTTCTGCTATCTTTTCTATTTCAACCACAGGTACTTTGAGTAGTTCTTGCCCTTGTGGATGGGCGCGCCATTCGTCTCTTGTATAGGCAAGACAGGCTGGGAGACCCGCTTTCGAAAGAGCTTCTTGTAGCTCTTCCCCCTCGTGTCTGGCGATACTACGAGCTATTGAGTCGCGGTTATTGCCGCAGTCAAAGAAATTGAGATAGCCGCGCTCAAGCTTTATGTAGGGCGGCCCAGACTCAATCATGATGTACTGGCCATCAAGGCACTGGAAAATGCCATTGGTGGGAATGTACTCGGCTCCAACTGTCATGGCGTAGCCGGATTGCCAGAGAAAGTGTGAAGAGTGCAAAAAATGAATAGCATCAATGACATTGACAGTCAGGGAATTGGTCTTTCCCCCCTGCTGCCTTGCAATTGAAGCTGCGGCCATGGCTTCTGCCGTGAGGGCATAAGCTGTGGCTTCTGAGAGATGGTGCGGACTGCGTAAAATCGGGTCGCTGCCAATGAGGGTGACGTCTCCGTCAAAATAGTTGTCTAGACCCAGCAATTGCGACAGGGTATCCAACTCGCTTAGTTCACCTCGGGCTAGCGAGCGACGGCTACTAACTCGCTGTTCTTGCATGGGCTGTTCCCTAGACTTGTCCATACAGTTGATTCCACTCATTTTCACGAATTGTTTGAATTTTAATTTTAGCAAGTTGCACTGACGATTTAAATATTTGGTTATTTCACTTTAGTGGTGCAAATAGCTTGGTCAAGGTCTCCTCATCAAATTTCAGGGCTGAGTTTAGTTGCATGTCTTCATCCGCCAAAATACTATTGGCGATGGCTCTCTTTTCACTTTGCAATTCGAGCATGCGCTCTTCAATGGTGCCTTCGGCAATTAGTCGATAGACAAATACTGGTTTATCCTGACCAATACGGTAGGCTCTATCTGTCGCTTGATCTTCGACTGCAGGATTCCACCAGGGGTCGAAATGAATGACTGTATCAGCAGCTGTGAGATTAAGACCTGTTCCCCCAGCCTTCAAGCTGATGAGAAATACGGGCACCTCACCTCGCTGAAAGCGTTCAACCGGAGTAACTCTGTCCTTTGTTGAACCTCTTAGTTGCACAAACTCTATTGCTTGAGTTGACAACTCGGCAGCGATTAGATCGAGCATACCCGTGAACTGAGAGAAGATGAGAACTTGCCGCTTCTCTTCGACTAGATCTCCTAGCATTTCCATTAGAAACTTGAGCTTGGCGCTCTCGTTCACATTGCTCGCCGCATCCAGCTTAACTAAGTTCGTATGACAGCAAGTTTGCCTTAACTTCATAAGCGCATCGAGAATCACTAAACCACAAGAGGCAATGCCTTTAGCCTTAATTTCTTCTAGAACCTGCTCGTGCATCGATAGGCGAACGGTTTCATAAAGATCACGCTGCTTCCCTTCAACTTCTATGTACTTGATCATTTCAGTTTTAGCTGGAAGATCTTTTGCCACCTGCGTCTTGGTGCGCCTTATTAAAAATGGTTGAATGCGCGTCAGAAGGAGTTGCATGCGCTCTTTATCATTGTCTTTCTCTATTGGACTTCGAAAAACTCTGTCAAAAGTAGCTTTTTTACCTAGTAGACCAGGCATAAGGAAATTAAACTGTGACCACAATTCACCAATGTGATTCTCGATTGGTGTACCTGTCAAACTAATTCTGTGGTTGCATTCTAGTCTCAAAACAGCTTGGGCTGCCTGAGTTGAGTCGTTCTTGATTGCTTGCGCCTCGTCAAGAACAATACAGTGCCACTTGCGTTCAGAGAGCGAATCAATATCGCGAGTCAGTATCGGATAAGTAGTTAAAACTATATCAACACACTGAGCGATTCTAAGCAATTCACTTCGACTCGAGCCGTGCAGAGCGATAACTGACAAAGATGGTGCCAGACGCCGAATTTCTGCTTGCCAATTGGGCATGACACTGGTTGGACAAATCACCAGGCACGAATATTGCAGCCTGCCTAATTGTTTTTCTCTCGCGATATGGGCCAAGATCTGAACAGTTTTGCCTAGGCCCATGTCATCAGCAAGTATTCCCCCAAAATTAAACGACGAAATAAAGTCTAGCCATGCCAGGCCTTCTTTCTGATATGTTCGCAAGCTAGTATTGAGGCCCTCTGGCTCTTCTAGCTCGCGTTTTCTATCAAACTGACTAATCTGCTCGACCAGGTTAAGGGTGGCACTTTCAGGCTTCCAGTGGTAGGCATCTGAGTGACCAGCGCTTTTGATAGACGATAATTGTGAGAGTGATACATTGAGACGGCCGTCTTTTTCTAGGTTTGTCTTATCTAACAACTCAGCTAAACAGGCAACTAGATTTCTTACTCGTTCAAAGGGAAGAGCAATGAGCCTGCCATCGTCTAGATGTGCGTAAAACTTGCCACCAAAGTTTAAGCTATCTAGCGACGAAAGTTCTAAATTTTGTTTTGCTGAGTTTATTGCCTGCGAAATAATTGGCAGTAGCGAGAGCCTTACGCCTTCAACAAGAATTCCCAAATCGAGTGAGAACCAAAAGCTAGAAGAACCAGATTTGTCTGGCTCAGAAACATCCAGTAGCCAGTCTTGATCGCATTCGATCACTTTGTGCTGAAAAGAGTCTTCGTATTCAAATTGCCAGCCTTCTTTTTCTAATGCAGGCACACTCTGCTTGATAAACGACAGCCAGGTTTCAGTGTCATTGCCCTTTGCAATCCAGCTAGATTCTGTAGGCCTGCCCTTGGCTGAAAGTTGTTGTTTAAACCCAAAGTTAGCAAGTCTATCTCTAGCACTTTGCTCAAAAATAAGATCACGCTTGCTTATCACGAAGCGCTTACCATCTGACCAACGGTAGCTCTCCCAGCTCTCTGCTAGCTTGCTTGAATCAAAGCCATAATCAAATTGCAGTCTTGCTAGGTTCACGCCTCTAACCGACTTTTCTTTTGCCCCTTCAGAAACTAGTCGGCTATACTGTAAATTCTCAAAACGAAGTGTCAGCTTTATCTGCGGAGATTTAGTACAGAGCTCTTCTTCGATATCTAGCTGGGGTAGCGGTAAGTCAAGCCGTTTAGAACTCAGTATTTGATAAATCTCAGCGGCGTTCTTTGCTGCAATTCGCGGAGCGCTCAAGATCAGCTGACAAATCTCTTGCGAGTACGGCAATACTATCGTTCCGAGCTCTTCAGTTTGACTGTTGTAGTACCAAAAACTAGAGCAGTTGATGACGCTACAATGCTTTTTATCATGAAGAACTACCTGTGGTGACTGCCTTGAGTCGTCGTGAACTATCCAGCTTATTGAACCCTGAAGAGGTTGACCTAAGAGTAGTGGCCGCTCAGTCTGCTCACCCAAATAGGCCCTTTCTGTGGCTAATATGCGCTTTATAAGTAGGTCTAAAACAGCACCATCAGCAGGCGAGTACGTCGTTTGGCTGGGAGCAATTAATGAATCACTGTGGCAACATGTTGCCCACAGTCTAGCAATAACCCGATCTGGTTCAGTGACGAAGGTTGCCTGGCTGGTAGCTAACTGTAGCCAATTGTAAGACCGACTGGTTCCGAATTCCCCTGATTTAAGTCTTTTCGCTATTCGCGGTTCAATTTGCAGTTCTCCGTTCAACCTTTCATTTAGAGTTAAGCAATAAATGATATTTTCGCTAGACTTTTTCTCAATTTCTGAAGAAACTTCAGCTGACGATAGCGCAGCATCAAGTAATGCAGCATCAAGGCGATTGAGCCAAAAAGCAGCGTACGTAGGATATTTTTCTCGGTTCTTGTCAAGTAATCGCAAGCCTTCGCTATCAATCTGAGGAGAAGTAAAAGCACCATTGTCAGCGCAGTTTTCTTGGGCGGCCCTAAGGGCAACAGCGGCAGCGTGAACACAATCACGGGCAGACGAACAGGAACATTTGGCTGTTAACCATGATTTTCCGGTTTCATCTGGTGCTGAAAATACTACCTCAACTTTATAGGGCGACTTTTTGCCATCCTGCACGCGCCCAACTAACTTGGTCCCTGAAATGTCAAAGCCCCAGTCGAGAACGGCCGATGTCTCGCACAAAAGACGTGCTTTTGTGAGATTTGTCCAGCCAAAACTGCTTGATACTAGCTGCGTATTAAATAACGACTTTGTCATCTCTCTAGTCAGCTCGCTCTAAGCAATTTTCGTTTTATTCAGTTTTAAGACATCTTCCAATGACTATAAACGATAGATAGTCGTCGGGGTATTGGCAAATACTGCAATAGAATCTTAGGCTCTCTTGCAATGGCGCAAAACGGCCACAGGCAAGGCTCATTTGCGTTAGGCTAGCAAACCCGGTAAGTAAATAAATGGCTTTACGCTCAAGCAATATAGCGGGCGCTTCTTGACAATACGGAGGCTAATTCCAGTGCGGAGCACAGTCTTTATCTGGTGTTAGCTTGTCTGGGCTCAAGAGTTGAATTGCTACAGCTGTAATGATAAGTATGACGAATAGCATAGGAAATCATATTGCTAGTTCAGCAAAAGCTTACGCTGGAAAGCTTTTAACTTGAGCCGAGATTGCCATTGTTCTTTTTCTACTGGTAGACAATATTCGCTCAGCTGCTACCGCACCGAGTGGAGTGGAAAACTCCATAGGGAGAAAACTTTAAGTATTAAGAGGCCGCTATCACTAGCGGCCCCTTAATACTTTTGCGGTTCTATTGGTGTCTGCTCGCCTATTTCAGCCCAGCCATAATCTCTTCTAGAACGCTCTTAGCTGGTCTAGTGATCTCTTGCGGCAATGTAGCGAGAGGTGCATCGCCAACATTCATGATGGTGGTGAAGTCTTCTACGTTTTCATTGACATAGAGCAGGCCAGTGAGAAACTCTTTCTTGTCATGAGCTTCTTTGATCGTCATAATCGCCTGGGTCTGATTGGTCGGATCGTAATTGCGCTCAGTCTTCTTCAATCTAATTTTCGAGCCATCATGCATTTCTACTTCTTGCATAGAGCCTGGTTCGTAGTCCATTTCTTTGGCGTACTTGTAAGCCTTGGTTGAACCTTCGTGGTTGTTGAAGGTAACGCAAGGGCTGATGACGTCGATTACTGCTGTACCTTTGTGTGAACCAGCAGCTTTGAGAAGTGCTACTAGTTGTTTGGGGTCGCCAGCAAATGAACGGCCAACGAAACTGCAACCAAGCTCAATAGCCAGTCCGCAGAGGTCGATTGGTGGCAATTCATTCATCACTCCGCTTTTGGCTTTTGAGCCAAGATCGGCTGTAGCTGAGAATTGACCTTTGGTTAGACCATACACACCGTTGTTCTCAACGATATAGATCATTGGAACATTGCGACGAACAAGGTGGCAGAATTGGCCAAGGCCGATTGAAGCGGTGTCGCCATCGCCACTTACGCCGATTAGCGAAAGTGTGTGGTTGGCTACGCTGACACCAGTTGCTACCGATGGCATTCTGCCGTGTACAGAGTTGAATCCGTGGGAGCGGTTTAAGAAGTAGGCTGGTGTCTTAGATGAGCAGCCGATGCCGCTCAATTTTGCCACCATATGTGGTTCTTTGCCTAGTTCGTAAAAGGCTTTAATTATCTGAGCTGTAATAGCATCGTGACCACAACCATCGCAGAGTGTAGATGGAGCGCCTTTGTAATCGGCCAGAGTGAGGCCAATTCTGTTAGTCGGAGGTGTTGAAGTTACCATTGATTATCTCTCCTGCTCCATAATTGCGTCGGTGACAAATTTGGCATCGATTGGCAGACCATCGTAGTGTCTGACTGAGCGAATTTTCATCGCTAGGTCGGGTAGCTCTAAGCGAATCAGATCGCGCATTTGCGCGTCTCTATTCTGCTCTACTACGTACACGTGGTCGTGGCTTTCGACAAATTTGCGCAGTTCATCGGTGAATGGCAAGGCCCTAACTCGCAGGTAGCTAGTTGGAATGTTTGCTGCTTTGAGTTGGTCTCTTGTTTCGACAACGGCAAAGTCAGAAGAGCCGTAGGCGATGATACCAATCTTGGCACTCTTCTCAACGGTTACAACTGGTGCTGGCACAAACTTGCGTGCAGTCTGGAATTTCTTCTCTAGTCTGTCCATCAAGTTTACATAGTCTTCTGGTTTCTCAGTGTAGCCAGCCTTTTCGTTGTGACCAGAGCCACGGGTGAAGTAAGCTGCTTGCACGTGATCCGTGCCAGGTAATGTGCGGTAGGCAATACCGTCTCCATCGACGTCTCTGTAGCGCTCGAAGATGCCAGCCTTGTCAATGTCAGCTGCGGTCATTACTTTGCCGCGGTTGATTGGTTTGGTAGGATATTCGAAAGGATCGCTCATCCAGTTGTTCATGCCGAGATCGAGGTCGGTGAGAACAAAGATTGGCGTTTGGAATTTCTCAGCTAAGTCAAAGGCTTCGCCAGCCATTTCATAGCATTCCATAATTGAACCGGGAAGCAGCACTATGTGCTTGGTGTCGCCGTGAGAGAGTGTGTGTGCACTGATTAAATCGGCTTGCGACGTGCGAGTCGGCATGCCTGTTGAAGGACCAACACGCTGAACGTCGAAGACAACAGTCGGTATCTCTGTGAAGTAGCCGTAGCCAGCAAATTCAGCCATGAGCGAAATACCAGGGCCTGAGGTCGAGGTCATCGAGCGGGCACCAGCCCAACCAGCGCCCAGTGCCATACCAATAGCAGCTAGCTCGTCTTCGGCTTGAATGACAGCAAAGCTAGCTTTGCCGGTTTCTTTGTCGATGCGATATTCCTTCAAATAATCAATTAACTGTTCGCATAGGCTTGATGAAGGAGTGATTGGATACCAAGTCACTACAGTCACGCCAGCGAAGAGTGAACCTAGCGCACACGCTGCATTGCCATCGATGATGATTTTGCCTTGGGTCTTGTTCATTGGTTCGACGAAGTATGGGTCGTCTTTCTTGAGATTTTCGCGAGCCCACTCGCGACCAATTTTGACGGCATTCAAGTTTAAGTCGATGGCTTTTGTTTTACCTTCGAATTGTTTGCTGATGCTGTTTTCGATTTGACCATGGTCGATATTGAGAAGTTCGGCGACGACACCGACGTAGAGCATGTTCATAAGCAGTTTGCGCAGTTTCAGGTTTTCACTGGCTTTTGCGGCTAATTCAGTGAATGGCACTTGGTAGTGCACAACGTCTTTGCGAATAGCATCGAGTTTTAGTTCAACCGGTGAAATACAGACAGCACCAGTAGAAAGACTTTTGACGTCATCGATGGCTGTTTGTGGGTTCATCGCTACTAGAATTTCAATGTCTGATTTTCTGGCGACATAGCCGTTTTTATTGACACGGATGGTAAACCAGGTTGGCAGACCGGCGATATTAGAGGGGAAGAGGTTCTTCCCGCTAACCGGTATACCCATCTGGAAGATGGAGCGCATCAATACGCTATTAGAAGATTGGCTACCTGAGCCATTTACTGTTGCAACCTGGATGGAGAAGTCGTTGACGACTCGTCCCTGCTCCAGTTTTTCTTTGCTATCTGCAGCTAGTGTTTTCACTGTGCGAATATCCTATTGGAAAACCTGTGGAAGTACGTAGTTCTTTATGTACGTAGAACAGTCTATCAACCGCTACGCAGAAACGCCCTCAAATACCAAATTGCCTAAGCTTTTGATATGCTTTGAAATCTTTTGCATCTTTAAGTTGAACTAAAGTTAAGAATGGCTTCTTGAACTAGCGTATTCGAACATCAATTAAGAAGGGCCCGGTGCTGTCGAACATCATGCCTAGTGCGTGTTCTAGTTGTCCCATAGTTTCTGCTTTTAACGCTTGAATGGTCATGGCCTTGGCTAGCTGCGTGAATTCTATCTCGGGGCAGTCGAGGGGAAATTGATGGTCGGCGTTTCCAAGGTGGAGGTTAAGGCTGTCTGAGCCGCCATTGTTGACCAAAATTATTTTAGTGTTCAAGACATAGTGGGCTGCCGTCCACAAGGCCTGGGTGGCCTGTAAAAATGATTGATCTGAAGTTATGCAAACTACGGTACTTTCCGGTGATGCCCACTGGGTACCGAGAGCGGCGCCAATTGCATAGCCGTCCACTCCTGAATTAGAAGCGAAGTAGGACGAACTGCCTTCTAGACTCATTACCACTGCTGGGTCGGCCATGGTTCCGACAATGTCGGTGACGACAATTGAACCACTGCTGCGAGCGCCATCGAGGCTGCGCAGAAGCCAGAAGAGCGAAATTGGATCGTTTTCTTTGGGATAGACAAGATTTTCTTCTAGTTTCTGCCGTTCGCTAGAAATACTTTTAATATTGTCTTGGGTTCTCTTTCTTGCTGTATTGAGCCAGTTGTTATCAGCTATTAGCTGAATTTCTGCTCGTAAGCGCGACAGCGATTCGGCTATATCGGCAGTAGCAGCGGCTATGCAAGGCAGTGTTTTGCCTGAAAGAGTAGGGTCGACATTGATTTGTAATACCGAGGTGCGTGGCGAAATTAGTGAGGCCTGGTCTGATGTTTCTGGTAAGCGGCATTGCATACCTAGGGCTAACACTAAGTCGTGACCGCGGAGACTTTCACGCGCTTTAGTGATTTCAGTCGAGAGCACCCCGGCAAACTGTGGATGTCTGTTGGGAAAGTTGACTCCAGTTGGATTTGGCTCACTATAAACTGGGCAACCAATCACTTCCGCAAGGGTTGCTGCTTCTTTGCGAGCCCGATATTGGCTTACTTCATTGCCGGTAACTATGCATGGACTATTAGCCGAAACAAGAGTACGAGCACTTTTTTGAATAAAGTTGTTATCGGCTGCACCGAGTGGACTAGTGTGTGGTGGACTAATAATATTGGCGTCGGCTGCTTGATTCAAGATGTCAACAGGAATCGACAGTACAATTGGCCCTCTGGGGGGTGAGAACGCTTCAGTGAAAGCTCGTCTGACTAGACGTGGTATCTCGCCAGCACTGCGCGCTTCAGCCGACCATTTGCAAACAGACCGGCTCACGGCTTGGGCGTCTAAACCCAGGGCCGGGTCGTCGTTGAGAATTTGGGTGCTGAGCTGGTCGCAAATGACAATCATCGGTACATGAATGCGACTAGCCGTATAAATGGCAGGTAGTGCTGTGACGAGTCCTTGGCCAGCAGACAAAAGTACGACAGCGGCACGAGAAGAGGCTTGAGCATAGCCAATACTCATGAAGGCGGCAGTTAGTTCGCTGGCGCAATTAACCTGACGGAACCCCTTAACCTCTGACAGTGCTTGCGCAATGGGAGAGTTGCACGAACGCGGTGCCACAAAGATTTGGCTGGCACCTTCAGTGAGGAGCTGTTGTAGAAGTAGATCGCAGGTAAGTTTGGTTGAGGATGTTGTCATTGAGTTCTCAAGTTTCTAGAGATGATCAAGCTCCATAAGTGGACAAGGAAACTGATAGAGCCAATCATCAACTTTATTGTCAAGGGAGAGCATCATTGATCTTCCCCAGTTTCTCTCAGAGTAATAGATTTGACCACGAAATTCAGCCTGAAAACTATCCCCGGCCAGAAAACTCTTAAAGTTAAATCCGGGCTCAAGACCTCTGAGATTGCCTTCCCATCCTCTAATTCTGCGAATTTGTAAAGTGTAGGCTTGAGTTAAAATAGCTCTCCAGATGTTTTCAGGACCAATGCCCCCGTCGACAAGTTCTAGTATGCGCATGGTCATGCCGCCAATTTCATATATGCAATAGCCATTGTTTGCTTTGAGCAACTGCAGACGAGGCCAGGCTAGAGTTGAATTTTGATGCAGAAATAGCTCTTTGGCTATTTTGTAGTGCCAGTATTTGGCCGAGCGTCTAACGGCAAAAGGTCTTCTTGAAAGCCACCGCTGGTGGTAGCGGTGCAGAACTTCAATATGTTCGTGACCGAGATCTTCTATTGTAAAAGACGGACAAGCTGCCCTGTCCGGTAGTTGCCACTGGGCTTGAGCCAAGTCAATGGAAAAGTCTAGGCTAGATAATTCTTGGAAACCATACTGCTCATAAAACTCGGAGCCGATATCAGAAAACAATAGTATTCCTGCGGCCCCAATGTTTTCGGCCCGGTCAATGAACTCTTCCATGAATCGACTGCCGAGGCCCTGTCCTCGGAATTTGCGCCGCGAGAACAGAGCGCCAATTCCCAAAAACTGATAATTCTTTCCCCGTGAGCTAATCTCAATTTGATAGGCCTTGCAGCCGACGGCAATTTCTCCGCCTTGCTTCAAAGCAAGAAATTTAAGGTGTCTGCGACCCCAATCGTGATTGCGCTGAAAACAGTTGTAATGGTAATAATCTGCCTTTGTCAGGCCTGTTGACCACAATTCATAGGTTTCATGCAACACGTGCAAAATCTCTGAATCGCGAATTTCTGACAATGTCATTTGCTAAATCACGGTATCTTAACTGGCAGCTAGTATTACAGTATTTGTTTAGTTTAGGGTGTCTTCCAAAGAGTTTATGCCGCAGCCAGAATCTGATTTAACCAAAATCTATTTGGGCCATGTAATTTCGCCCTTGTCCAGTACTGCCTATCTTGACTACGTTCAAGGTGCGCTGGTTGTAAACAGTCAAGGGAAGATCATAGATGTAGGTCCTTGGGCTGAAATTGAACATAAGTACACTTCTGAAAGCAATATAAGTGATGAGAATCATATAAATGATAGGAAGTTTCAAATCGTTGATTTGGGCCAACGATTGATTTTGCCAGGCTTGGTAGATTTGCATTTACACCTGCCTCAAGTTTCGCAGACTGGTCGCTCTGGCGAGCATCTTCTAGCCTGGCTTAATAAGTACATTTTTCCTGCCGAAGCTCGATTTTCAGACACCAACCATGCTCGAAAAATAGCCTCATGGTTTTTTGATGAATTGGCAGCTAACGGCACGACCTTAGCGGTTGTTTTTACCACTATCCATAAAGAGGCTACTGACGCAGCTTTCGAAGTTGCCTTGCAGAAGGGCAGCCGGGTAATTATGGGCAAAGTGATGATGGATGCCAATTCACCAGAGTCATTGACTGAAGACACTGAGACTTCTTTACGAGAGTCAGAAGAGCTGGCCAATAAATGGCATGGTCAGGGCGACGGTCTTCTACTTTATGCTTTCACCCCGCGGTTTGGCGTTACCTCAACTGCCGAGCTATTGGCGGGCGTGGGCCGCTTGTTTGCCAAGTATCCTGGCACCTACATTCACACCCATCTGTCTGAGGCTAAAGAAGAGATTCAGTTTGTCTCCACCCAGTTCCCAAAAGCACGCAGCTATCTTGATGTTTATAAGAGTTTTGGCATTATTGGTAAGCGCACAGTCTTTGCGCATGCCATCCACTTAGATGATCAAGACATCAGAACCGTCGCCGATAGCCATAGTTCACTCGCCCATTGTCCTAGCTCGAACTTTTTCCTCAAAAGTGGAGTTTTTCTTTATGCCAAAATTTGCGCTGCTGGCTGTCTCTTTGGTTTGGGCTCTGACGTAGCTGCAGGGCCTTCGATGTCGCTATTTAATGTAATGAAAGATGCTAACTATATGCAGCCAGATTTTTGGATCGAGCCGCCAGAGTTGCTCTATCGCGCTACCTTGGGTGGGGCGAAAGCGGCGCATCTTGACCATCTAATTGGTTCGTTGACCGTCGGTAAAGAGGCCGACTTTATTGTGGTTGATGCTAGTCGCAAGAGCGGAATTGTCGATAATATCTTGAGCCAGCCTACGGATGAGATACTTTCTAGTCTTGTATTTTTGGGCGACGATCGTCTGATTGAGGCTACCTATGTGCGAGGGCGCTGCATTTTTCATGTATAGATTTAGGGAAGCAAGTTAGTTAGGAACCTGTTACGATTTCGATGTTCTATAGGGAGTTCTTAAAATGTCCGGAAAGACTGATATGGCAGCAACCAAAATTGAGCGTGACAAAGAAGTCGACTCAATCAAGACTATATACTCTCCTGAGCAGATTCAAAAACGAGTAGCTGAGTTGGGTGCTCAAATCAGTGCCGACTATGTTGAACTAGAAAACCCTGTTGTGATTGGGGTGATGAAGGGGGCTTTTTGCTTCCTTGCTGATATTGTTAGGCAAATTGTTACTCCCGACCCTCTTCAAATAGAATTTGTGAGATTGGCCAGCTATGGCAGTGCTACTGAAAGTTCTGGGGCTGTGCAAACGCCATATCTAGAGTTGCCCAATATTTCTCGACGCAACATAATTGTAGTTGAAGATATTATTGATTCCGGCCGCACAGCCAAGTTCTTTATGGAGTATTTGCGCGATCAGTTCAACCCAAACACTCTTAAGATAGCAGTGTTTCTTGATAAACCATCGCGCCGAGTGGTGCCCATGGAAGCTGACTATGTCGGATTCAGTATTGAAGATCTCTTCGTTGTCGGCTATGGTCTTGATTATGCGGAGAAATATAGAGAGCTTCCCTACCTTGGAGAGCTTAAGCTTGCTAAGTAAAGCTTGCTAAGGTCTAAATTCAGATTAGAGGCCCAGTGACAGAAGAATCAGAAGCTGAAATAAGAGAAGAAGCGAAACTAGAGTCAGAGCAAGAGCTGAAGTCTCAAGATTCGGCAGTAGCTGCTGTAAAATCATCCCATGGGAAATTGAGTATTATTGATCTAGCTGCTGGGGTCTTACTGCTGGCTTTTGTTTCTTTGTTTGCAGCCAATATCTTTATTGCAAACCTGGCATACGAGTATAACGAGCGGATGTGCAACATTGCCATCGCCTTGGCTGGAAAAGCGGCTACAGAAGGTAAAGATAGTATGGCTGTTCAGCAGGCCGCCAATGGCTTTATGGATAAATGTGGCCCTGGTGGTTTCTTTGTCCAACGGCCAGTAATGATAACTTTTTGGGATGAGATCAAGCCAGATTTGCGGCAAGTATCTGTGGCTACTGCCACTAGGGTCTGGATCCCTGTACCTCTCATTGTGGCTGATAAGACTCGCTTTGATCCAGATGGCAGGCACATGACCTTTAAGAGTGTTTGTCAGTTTCAATTGAAGAATCCGAAGAACTGTGATTCTGGAAAAGTAAAAATCAATCCCACTGGTCAGACATTTGAGATCAAAATGATCAATGCTCCAGTGGTGTCGCCAAAGCCTGCTGTAAGAAAGGACGACGGTAAAGCCCCTTCCTCACCGAAGAAGAAAGGGCCAAAACCGGTTTCTACTCCTGGCTCTGCAGGCTAGAGACGTTAGTTGTCTGTACTGATCATTTAGCTACTGATCATTTAGCTATTGATCATTTAGGCACTGCTACCACATCTTTCTTAGAACCGGTCCACATTTCAATTTCATGTAGTGGTGGTGGAACGGGTTGGCTATTGTTTGAATTTAAAGCGGCGCTTGCTATTTGACCAACGCTGAACTCAGGAAGTGGTGGTGGTGCCAAATTGGAGATAGCCTGTTCACCGCTATTGGTGGCAGCTAGAGTCTTAGCTGGACGAGGATAGAGAGCTGTGACATCAACTGTTGCAACAGGGGTATGATCTTTGCCGTTGCGTAAAGACAGATACAGTTTGCTGGCCGATAGAGCCTTTATCAGTTTCTGTGTATCTTCTGGAGATACTGCAACAGTTACCGAGCCAGCCGGATTGGCCTGGTTTTTTGCCTGTCTTTCGAAGATTTGACCGACAGCAACTACTTGAACATCTGACAGTATTGGTGCCACTCTGGTTTCGGCGCCGCTGCCGGCCATACCGAGAATGTCAACATGACTATCAGGGGCGATAAAGCCAGCTACGCCTGAGTTGGCGTCAACAGCAAAAGTAACGGCCCGCATACCTTCTTTAACGTGTGATTCAAAGCTCAGGCTGATACCTTGTGGTGCTAGATCATGGGTCGATAGAATCTGGCCCATGCTCACACCATACTTGACTGTGCGACCAATCGCTATAGTCGAACTGGTGACTGCATCTTGCGGAGTTCTGGTCAGTTCAATCTCCTTTTCTTCAAGAGCATCTGAAGTTATCACTTGACCGTCAGCAACATCCTTAATTACATAAACAACTTTGGTTTTTGCACTGTTTTTCCGTTCTAAGTCTTGTAGCTGTTCGTTGAAGGCTTTATCGCGGCCTGATTCAGTGCTCGTAACAGTGACGGTGATTAGCACCGCCACACCTATAATCATCAAGAGCATTATTGCCGGGGGAGTGCGAGAAAGCATCAGAAAAAGCGTGCGCAAAGGATTGGTCGTCATTTGCAGACCTCCTGTGGTGAAAGTAAAATAGGTTCAGTATTGATTCGCATCAGGATTGATTTGTTATCGATGTTGATACAGAATCGGTACTGATTTCATCTTGCCCTCTGAGCCTTCGGGCGATAATAGGGAAAACCCTGAGATACACGCTGGCTCATGTTACGCTTGTGTTACAGGCTTTATAATGGTTTTGTCAGTGTTCTCTATAAGAACATGTAATTTGAGGATAAAGAGCATTATGCTGCCACCAAAAGAAGTACCAGACGGTCTGACAGCAATAGAGTATCAGCGCCTTTCTATTCGTTATCAAATGCTCAAGTGGCCCAAGCAAATGGCAGCTAGCTCAAGGTATAGCATGGCTCTTGCTGGCGACGCTGTGCCAGAAGAGACCCGACGTAAAGTTGGTGCTCTCATGGCAGCCTTAGAGATTACTTTTACCGTTAATGATGCAGTCAATGTTGTTCGCGGTACTGTTGAAGAAGCGGTGCGACTAGCGGGTTCTGAGGCTGGTAAAGTACTTGACCGTAATGAAACCTTGGCTAAGGCTAAGCGCAATGTGGGAAATGTCTTGTCTCTAGCAAATGATCTAGCCAATAGTGCTTTGCATAAAGTGGTTGAGGGTGTGGTACTTCCTCGTATTGGTTTGCCAATCGACTATTTACCGGAAGGTTTGTCTCAATCAGAGTATTTAAAGATGGGGGCGCGCTATGAGCAACTCGGTTTTTCTGAGCAGGCTCGCTCTGCTTTGCAAAAGACAATTGCGCAAGGTAGTGAAACGATGCAGGGTAAGCGCGCCAAGATACGTCTGCGTACACGTATACCTAAAGCTGCAGTTAGTGATGATGCTACGCGACGGTATGTTGATTCTCTGAAACTCTATATCACTCAAGAAATTGTTGATGCCAAAGCAAAGCTAGAACTACTAATTAGAGAATATCCAGATTTCGAATGGCCTTATATTCAACTTGGCCATATTCTCCTTACTGCTAGTGAAGTGGATAGGGCATTTGATCTCGCCTCCAAGGTAGTAAGGCATAATCCCAACATGATTAAGGGTTGGCTACTGCTTGCCACTATTGATTTGATTTATTGGAAAATTCCGATGCTAGAAGAACATCTTAAGAAAATCAGATTGCTCGATCCTGAATGCCCTGAGCTTTCGACTTTTGAGCAATTGCTAGAGTTGATTAATCAGCAGGGAATGCGATAGTTTCTTAGGTGCAGCGTTTGGCCATTAATCTTTGCTCTACGCGGTAGAATTCTTAGCTGAAAATCAAACGTTTGGACTAGCGTTTGATTTTCTTTTTGAAGCTCTAATCAGCTCGGCGCTCAGGAGTAAGAATTTAGTATTGGAAATCTAACGACGGACTGAGAGTAAGAATTT
>LNEX01000188.1 GCA_001464165.1 bacterium Ga0077546 | reverse complement strand
GTATCGGAAATCTAACGACGGACTGAGAGTAAGAATTTAGTATCGGAAATCTAACGACGGACTGAGAGTAAGATTTTACTATCGGAAATCTAACGACGAATTAGAGTTAGATTTTTATTCCAAAAATCCAACCTCAAATTATTGAACCTTTTAGCTTCTTATAGCGTTGTTAAGAATACACGCTGTTTATGAGGTGCAATCATGAGCTGTCATGGCGAAATTCTCAAATTCATTTCCTCCCTACCTTCTGGTGCCTGGTTTGCCACTCGGCAAGTGCTAAATCTGGGTACGCGAGAGGCCATAGATCAGTGTCTATACAGATTGGTCAAATCTGGCTATCTCACACGCATTGCTTGGGGCCTTTTCACACTGAGAACAAACGAACAAAACTTTGAACCACACGCAGTGGCAATGTTCAAAGCGGAAGTTTTTCAAAAGAAAGTTGCAATTCACGGTCTCGATTTAGCAAGAAAAATTGGACTGGTTGCTGCTGCTCAAGATCGACAACTATTCAGTGTATACGGAGTCAGTAGCGCATTCCAATCAGTCAAGCGAGAAATCTCGCTAAAGAGTTGCTCTCCAAGAAAAGTTGCGCTTGGTGATTCACCAATTGGTGAGATCATAAGCGCACTCTGGTTTGTCGGTGAGAAGAATTGTGATAACTCAGCAGTGACTAGAGCCTTGGGTACTCTCACTCATGAAGATGTCCGAGAACTTGCGCAATCTGCTCATCGCATGCCAGGCTGGCTGACCAGGAAAGTTCGCTTTAACATCAGTGGCCACTCGAACTCCGCGAACTTAACAGCCTGACTTCACGATAGCCACTTCAAATCCATCACATAAAATTGAAAAAAGTAATCTATTTTGATTTAGTTAACTGTAGCGCAGCAGTATGCTCTGCGGTTGTAACTAACTTGGCATAACCGAATTGCAAGGCCGACATATAAGCGTTGTGTACGTCTTTGGCCGCAATTGTTTTGCCATTGAATTCCAAGTCACGAGTGGCACAGGCATCATGCACAACGATTACGTCATAACCAAAGTCGTTTGCTGCTCGACTGACTGCGTCAATGCACATGTGGCTCATGGCACCACAAATTACCACTTCATCTATGCCGTTGTTATCTAGTATCTCGCCTAGGTCGGTGTTTCTAAAAGCGTTTTTTTTGCGTATCTTAGCCCCTTCAGAGCCTGGTGCGAAAAATGGAGCATCACCCGTGGGAAATTCATGGCGTACATAAATTACCAGGTCCCCATTCTTTCGGGCATTATCAATCAGTATGGCGGCATTGTCGGCTGCTTCATCCATGCCAGTCAGAGTAAATTTGCCACCAGAAAAATAATCATTTTGAATGTCTACTATTATTAGTGCTGTTTTTGCCATTGCTTTATCCTAAATATTTTTTTTGAGTGACTTCTAATTAATGACTCTTCTTCTCATTCGATATTGAGCTTAGTTTGCCTTGGGCATCGTATACGGTGACTGGCCCGAATAATTCAAGGTCACTTCGAATTTTTTTTGCATCACCGACTGCTGCTACCACAAGATTGTTAGAGTCTATAAGTTTGCGGGCAGCCGCTCTAACATCTTCGACTTGTACTGCCGTAACCTTGTCAGCGTAGGTCTTGAGGAAATCATCAGGTAGATCATATAGTTTGGCTTCGAGTAGTCTTTGCGCTAATCCGCTTTGGGTCTCTAGGCCAAGTTGGAAGGAGCCAGCTAAATAGTTCTGAGCGCTCTTCAGTTCTGCTTCAGTAACTTTAGTGGTGCGCATGCGATCCAGCTCGTAGAGAAATTCTTGTAATGATGGGTTTGTCACTTCAGTGCGTACATTGGCTCCGGCGAAGAAAGTGCCGGGCTGCTTGCGTGCAGCCATGCGGCTATAAGCACCATAGGTATAGCCTTTGGCTTCACGAATATTGAGAAATAGCCGGGCATGGGCCGCGCCACCTAGAATTTGATTCATAACTACCATGGCGAAGTAATCAGGATCGCTTCTTTTGACTCCGACATTGCCCACCTTTAAAGAGGTTTGCACTGAGCCGGGGCGATCGACTAGATAAATGCGACGACCGCTTTGCTTGGGCATTTCTGGTTGAGCTGCTAGTGGCACTTCTGATGCTTTCCAGTTTTCGCCAAATTTTTTGGCAATTAGCTCGCGCATTTTGCTTCCATCAAAGTCTCCGACCACAACCATTACTGAGTGTTTGGGTTGATAGTGAGCTTTGTGATAAGCCTCAATGTCCTTTCTGGTGATTTTGTTGAGCGACTCTTCAGTCGGGGCAATAACCGCATAGGGGTGTTCCCCAAAAAGAACTTTGTTGAATCTCTCTTCTACCAGAAACTCAGGGCTGCCCCTCTTTATGGTTAGTGCCTGTATCTGGTTGATTTTTTTTAGAGTCAATTCGTTTTCAGGAAAACTAGGATGGAGTAGCACATCAGCAAGCACGTTAAACAGTCGCTCTGTGTAGGGCGATAGGGCTGAACCACTCAATATGGTGTAATCGTAGTCTGTGCTTGCAGCCAGGCCGCCGCCTATGAAGTCTATTTCAGAGGCAATTTCTTTGCTCGTTCTGGTGATGGTGCCTTCTGTTAACAAGTCGGCTGTCATGTCAGCCAGGCCCAGCATCTCTTTGGGTTCGTTGCTCGTGCCGTCACGAAAACCAATTGTGGCTGAGATAAATGGGTAGCGATGGTCTTCTACCATTTGCACTTCTAAGCCATTTTCAAGCGTGTAGCTAGTTATGGCGGGAAGATTGAAGGGGCGCGGCGCAGACATTTTCGGTGCATCTTTGCGCCAAGCTTCAACTGCAGTGTTGGTTACTTGGGCACGCGAAATGCTTTCTGCCTTCGGAATTGTTGGCCGAATAGGAACGCTCTTGATATGAATAGCATTGCTCTTAGCCGGAGCGTCTTTAGCTGACGGAATAGAGCTCGCTACTGCGGCTGCTTTGGCGAAGGCCGGGCTTATGGCCCCTGTGGAACCATTCATTAATAGTGTTATGGCAGTGAGGCTTAAGAGTCGCTTTGTGATTGATCTATTTTCCATTTCTAAACTCTAACTTTCCTTTTTCTTTGCCGGAACGACATCTACAGTAGTGGAACCTTCTTTTGAAAACATTTTGCCTGCTACCCTCTGAATATCATCGGTTGTAACATTGAGATA
>LNEX01000187.1 GCA_001464165.1 bacterium Ga0077546 | reverse complement strand
GTCATGCAACAAGTCACGCAACAAGTCACGCAATTTCTTGTCGCTCAACAATCTTGGCTCTTCTGATTCACATATACAGGTGTCAGCTGCGCAGGGGTATTTCTGAGAACCACTGAAGAAAACTTTATAGCAATCAATAGATGAGGCTGTGCTCGACAAGCGAGATAAGGAATCAAATTGAAATTGCTGAATTGATAAATGGATAAAACGCCGCTTACGACAAAACAACGATTGCTGCAAAAAGATCATTACATGTACGACTTGATGAGCTCAGTCCGACTCTTGACGTCAGGCTCTCGATTAGATGAACGTGACCATTCTCTAACATTCCATTCTTGGATGAGCGAGAAAGAGCATGGTCCTCTGCTAGCTGCGCAGTGGTATTTCTGAGAGCAACTCAAGAACACTTGCTAGAAATCAATAGATAGTGCTCTCTGCTCGCCGAGCGAGATAAGGAATCAAATTGAAATTGCTGAATTGGTAAAGGTCGGTTGGTGTTTTCTTGTGGTCTGGGGGTATTTAGAAGATTCCTAAAACCTAGATGAAGGCAATCTGCTCGATCCAGTGTTTCTACCTGGATGAGACATACAAAACAAAAAATTCAAGAAGTGCCACCGGAGAGCAATACAAGTTGCCAACATCCACGGATAAAGCGATCACAAGAAAGTCATAATGTAGACCAAGCCTTAGCGCACCTCGCGAGCCGCAGGCCATGAGTCTTCATTCGATCTTGTTACGGACGAGCTTAATATTACCAGTTGCGATGCCAAGGTGTTGGCCCAAAATTACGATTTCATGTTATCGCTAACTCATCTTTCGCATTTTGCTTCTTCTCTAACGCTTCTGCTTTTCGACAGGCAACACAACCTACCCCACGCCCTACCATATGTTGTATGGCGCGCTCGTAACTCTTGGAGCAAGCACAGCGCCATTTAATAGATTTAGTGGTCGTGGCAAGAACATCACTGGCTGTCCTGCCGCCGTTGTCATCTGCATGCATCAGCTCGGCGAGCTCTGGGTGGATAGTCTTCAAACAGTTGGTGACCGATACTTGTTTATTGGCACAAAACGGGCAGCCAGTGCCCTTTACTGCCCGCTGATACACCTCAGCTGTCCACTCATGATCTGGCCCACCTTGGCACTTCCACCAGACTTTACTGCGACAGCCTGCTGCAGTATTCCACGGAGTGCGATTGCCATTTCTCTCTTGAAACCACTGACCTGCAAGTCCTTCTCTGGCGTCGTCAACATTGTCAGGCAATAGAGCGCAGTCACGGCACTCGTCAGTGCCAGCCAGTATCTCGACTGCTGAAGCTTGATAAGTGTGCTCGTAAAAACAATAGAACCAATACTTCTTGCGCGAATCAGCCTGTATCAGCTCTGGGTCTATTTGCTTCTCTTCTCCGGTTTTACTGTCAATTTTCACATTCTTGTCTGGATGCCAGCGTTTCAATATATAGGGAGAAACACTTAGTAGCGTGGGCGCATCAGATCTCTTGCCTGCGCAATATGGGCAATTTTCAGGCTTAGGCTGTGTGCGGCGAGAAACAGCCTTTCTGAATGTATGGCCAGCCGCACAACGAAAGGCCGCCACAACGTGGCTACCTGGCTTGATTTCCGCAGGAGTTAGCAGCGGATTGCTTGGAACAAACAAGAACTCTCTTACTATGTCTCTATATTTGAGGGCCGCCAATGACTTCTCTTCATTCTCTTTTGCGCACGCTGGGCAGCCTTCCTCATATAGTTCTGTCAGGCTGCGAGAAAACTTGTGACGACCGTTCTTATCGCACTTCCAACGCACCCGATGAAAAATAGGCAGACTCTCAGAATCAAAACCTACATTCTCGCGGGTTGTAATAAACATGTTCCAAACGTCTGGCCGCCCGGGTACGCGAGCAACGCTCTCTGCCAGTAAATTTACCCGCTTATCACTGCAGCATTTATCGCATGGGCACCCCTGCTTAGGCTCATGAGTGAACGGGTTCAACCTGTCCATTATCCGCGAGCTATACACAAATCGTATTTCTTTCCCTTTTCGACGAGGGCACTTGTACAGCCAGTAGCTCTGCGACCAAGGTGAGATGTCTATGATTCTAGTAGCTCTTCTGCTGTCTGGGATAATCTCATTCTGCAGCCAGTCCGGTATGACTTGTGGTGGCCTCGGCCTAGGGTCACGCCCAGCGCAGATATAGCAGCCTTGATCTTTTGTCCCTTCATCCCAGGCCCTAGCCCTTATGTTTACAGCAACCTCAATAAACTGGCCGCAGCGCTCGTGAAGCCACCTTACTATGCGGTTTGAACCAGCAGAAACATCATCAGCCGAATATGGCCCTAGGTCTTTGTATTCGCACGCAAGCGCTGGGTGGCTCTTGCTTAGTGGCATACCACGAAGCGTCTTCTTCAAAGGATCTTGGCCAATAGTCTTTGTGCGACTACTGGATCTCGGTAAGTCTTTGAGCTTCTTTCTAGCCATCTAGTAGTTCTCTTACTCGTTTATTATTTGTCTTTGGCTCTCGTAAAAAAGATAAGGGCAACTAGCTAACCTTGACAAGCAAAGAAATGTAACTCTCTAGCAAGCCACACTATGGGCCTTTGAGCAAGTTGCCAGTATGCTTATTCGCCTATTCTTCTGTCAATGCAAAAGGTGATTAATATGGCCAACCTCATTGGTGGATATGCCTGCCCTATTTGCGGCAACGTCATGGATGAAGAGTTTTGTTCCGATCACCCAGATACATTGACTGACCTATTTCTGAACACTGTATACGAAGTCCAGAAAGACAAAGGCGATGCTCCATGGCATCTGGTTCGTTTTGACGACACCTGGTCTTCAGCTACCGTTGTCTGTACGATGAGCGGAGAAACTACACTTGATGCCGAGAACGCTGGCAGAATAGGTACGGTTCTTGATTCCTGTAGAGAAATACCGACGGTCGCTTTATCCAACGGCTATATTCAAACCTTGCAGCAACTGCCACTTCTCATATCCGACCATCTCAACAACCCAACTCCTTCTACAGAAGAGAGGTTGCGCAAACAGCTGGCATTGGTTCATTCAAGGTATCGCTCAAAGGAGCTGACCGCTGATGATGAAGACTGTGAGCACGACGCTGACGAAGAAGAAGATGATGATAATGACGATCTCGAAGAAAACAACTTTGATTTAAATCTTCCAGTAGAATGGCACTCCGAAGTATGGCAAGCAATTACAGGCTTGCTTGTTGGCTCTGGCTTTACCAAAGAAGAGCGGCACGTTTTCACTAAACAACTTGACGATCAAAGACTGGCAATAGTTTACCTATTTGA
>LNEX01000186.1 GCA_001464165.1 bacterium Ga0077546 | reverse complement strand
AAAAGTAAGACAGTGCGGTAGACTTTTATCATGCAAAAAAGAGCTTCTCAAGTTTTGGTTGGCGACCTCTTGGTTCAAGCTGAGTTGGTTACTTTGTCGCAGCTAGCTGATGCTATGCCTGTGGCGCTCAAAACTGGTGTGCCTGTAGGTCGAGTCTTGATTGCATCAGGTTTTCTCACTGAAGATCACTTTAGGCAGGCATTGAGTCTACAGTCTCTTGTACGAGATCAATTGATAACTGAAGATGTTGCTACCGCAGCCCTCAAACTAATTGCTAATGAGAACCTGAATCTCAATGCTGCTTTGAAAAAACTTGGCATTGACAGTGAGTATTTTAATTCAGCCAATCGGCTCGGTGAACTACTTTTATCGGCCTCTGCAATAGATGAGACTGTTTTGGAGACAGGCTTGAGCGTCTCATATACAACTGGGCTGCAGCTGGCTCGAGTGTTAGCTCTTCGGGGCTTTGTTAAGGAGCGGGTAGCCTTTGTTGCTTTGATTGCGCAATCACTTTTGCGCGATCATAAGCTTTCGCGAGAGCAGGCTGTAGACTGCATCAAAAAGACTATGACTGCGCGCGAAAATGGCACTAAACTTCCGGCCGATAATAGTCTGATTTCTTCTGCACTTACAGCCCACAAGATAAAGCCTATTCGTTTGGGTGAGCTACTTTTGCTTTCCGGGATGGTCTCGCAAAAGGCTCTTCTTAGCGCTTTAGACAAAGGTGTTAGCGAGGAAGTGCCTCTCGGTCGCATGCTTATTCGTATGAGTTTATTGACTGACGTGGAGCTTAATCAGGCCCTAATTTTGCAAGAGATGGTAACTAATGGAACGATTACACCACAAGATGCCAGCCAGATTTTGACTAGAGTAAAAGTTGCTGATATCAGTTTATCTAAAGCACTTCTGCAAGTCGATAAGCAGAAGACTGATTCTGCTGACATTTCGCTTGAATCTTTCTTGTCAGCATGTGGATTTCTACCAGGCTCTAAGCCGAATGGAGCCACACTTGTATATGGCCATTTTAAAAGTAAGAGACTTTCAGAAGAACAATGCACGTTGATTCTGCAGATGCAATCAAATGACAAAAAGAAAGAGGACCTAGAAAAGGTCCTCAAATCATTCAACTGGTAGTCTTTAGCCTAATTTCGAATTTTAATCAGCTAATACAGTCTGATTGCCACCATTCTTTTGCGCCGTATTTGCTGCAATGATGGCGTTCTGAATTAGTTCTTCGCCTTTAACTGCAGCACCGGGGAAGCCAGCTATGCCTTGGCTGACTGTGACGTGCCAATTCTGGCCTACATCAGATACTCTAGTCAGCATAATCTTGCTGCGGATTCGCTCTGCTAAGACACTTACACCTTTAGGTTCGGTATCGGGGCAGAGCACTAGGAATACACCATTGTCGAAGCGGGCTGGAATATCGACGTCTCTAATAATGGCCATTAAGAAGGAGGCAACCCCTTTTATAATTGATTCAGCAGTGGTGGCACCATGCTTCTTGCTGACGCCATCAAACTCGTCAATGCTTACAACAAGCAAGCTGAGATTGTGCTTGTAGCGTTTGGAGCGCTTCAATTCATCACGAATGATGCGAGTTATGGCTGTGCGGTTGTAAAGTTCCGTAGATTGATCGAGTAATGTTGCTCTTTCTTTTTCTTGTGGGTCAACTTTGTCGATACTGCTCTGAACGTTCGACAAATAGCTGCCTTGCTCAAGCTCTTTATAGCGAGTAGATGCGTCTGGCGGTGTGCGTGGGTTATTGTTTTCGCCTGTGCGCAGTTGATTCAATTTTTGTCTGAACAAACCTTCCCTTGCAAAAAGTGGCTGCTGGTCTTTATCAAAGGTAGGCATTACGTGTCCTCTTGAGTACTTGAAGCGCTACAGGCGCCGAATTACGGCCCCTACTATTATAACCCCAGCTCAGTAGTCAAGGCCAGATTCTCTTAACATACCGATAAACAGACTCAAGTTCATCCTTCTGAACTTGAAGGTTAATATCGTTGCAGAGCCTGGAGCAGTAAACATTTGCACTTAGTAAGCCACCAAATACGGTGAGTTAGTAGGTGCTCTGTTGCATTAGAGAATGAATAATTTCTCAACCTTTAAGATAAAACTTTCCTGTTAGATCTAGTTCTTGATATCTGTCCCATAGCATTTGTTCTTGTCATGGTGCACGTCTTGGGGCTTGCAAAGATATATGCGATGCTGATACAGGCCTCTTGACGGCTTATATCTTTTAGACGACTATAGAGCTTGCCTTGCACCTATTTCGTCTTGCTAAGATTTCGAAATTTGC
>LNEX01000185.1 GCA_001464165.1 bacterium Ga0077546 | reverse complement strand
GATGGGTTGGCCATTCTATCCGCACCCGGCATGTTCCAGATTTTTGAACTACAGCGAACGGTGGCTGAACTACTAGTAGTTTCAGATAGCTTTCACATCAAACCACTTCTTCGTATTTTACAATCAGCCGATCGCTATCAACTTCTCTGTTTGAGCCGTCATGAGGCCAAATTGTATGAAGGCAATAGAGACGCCTTAGATCCTGTTGAATTGACCAACATACCTACCACTATTACCGAAGCACTGGGCGATGAATTGACAAAGCCACATCTCACTGTTGCTTCTTATGGCGGTGGGGGCGGAGCTTCACACCATGGCCATGGCGGCAAGAAAGACGAAGTCGACATTGACATGGAGCGATTCTTCCGTGTGATTGACCGCGCTATTCTTGAGCATCACTCAGCTCCGAGCGGACTACCTCTGATGTTAGTCGCTCTGCCTGAACACACAACACCGTTTCACGATATCAGCCACAATTCGTTTCTGATGAAGAACGGCATTCACGCAAATCCTGAGGCCTTAAGCCTGGAGCAATTACGCGAGCAAGCCTGGCAGAAAATCGAGCCTCTTTTTATTGAGCGCCTAGCCAATCTAGTCAACAATTTTAAGGTTGCCCGCGCAAAAGACTTGGCTTCTGACGATCTTGCTCAAGTAGTTCAAGCCGCCAAAGCAGGTCGCATTAATGTCTTGCTCGTGGAAGCCGATCGGCAAGTTGCCGGTAAACTCAATAGTAATGGGGAGATAGATTTCGGAGATCCTGCTCATCCGGAGGTAGGCGACATTATTGATGATATTGCCGAAGTGGTACTGCGTATGAAGGGTGAAGTTGTTGTCGTACCCTCTGAGCGCATGCCTACAGAGACAGGACTTGCCGCTTCCTACCGTTATTAAATTAAAATTGACATCAACCCTCTCTTCTTTCTCTTAAAAAATGGTTTCCATGGAAACCATTTTTTTCTGCAACAAAGGCAACTACAGCCCTGAGATTAGTCCATTCTTGGTCAGTCAAGTTTAGGAAAGTCAATTTCACGCTGATTATCTCGCTTGATTATTTCGTAGAGTTCTGGGCTGACATTTTTCAGATGCGTCCTAGCACTGCCGGCAAGGCGATAGAGCTTCATACCCTCTGCGTAAATCTCAGAAGGACTATCAAAATAAGAGGTCGGAGGCCTTACAAGAGCCGAGGCTAACATCTCTTCTTCTGTCAGTCTTTGTGCTTCGTGCGCAGGTACAATTTTTCCGCTGGCATCAACAGCTCCACCATCCGCGCGCCAGCGCATAAAGGACCTAATAAAAACATTGTTCTCTTGCAGATAAGTTGCAGGCTTTCCGTTGTCGTCCACGCTTTTGCCAGCCAATAACCAGTCCTCTCCTGAATTCTCCACATCTCTACGTTTGACCCAGCCGATCTCCGCAGCTAACTGCTCACCAGAAGCACTCAGCTCTGAGCCGATTTCATTAACACTAGATCTAATCTCGTAACCAAGTTTGTCGGCAGTGTTGTGACCCAATTCATGAAGAATGGCACTTTGCCAACTTTCTTCTCTTTCTCTACTTGAATAAGAAGACAACCGCTGAGACTCAGGCAGATCTTCCTCAGTGGCGTATTTGATGCCTCTTGCAGCAGGCCAAATGAATACACTGCCCCGCCCATTGTGGTCGGTCTGAAAAGTCGCGTAGGGGTCAATCTCAGTGACTACCTTCTCGTTGAGCCAAAAAAATTTCAAGCCCTGACCATCTCGCCCCAAACTACTCGCGGCGCTCTTCTCAAAGGCAGCCCTAACCCCATAAAGATCGAAAAGTTCAGGAGCACGAGCCAATACCATGTGTTCAGACCTCGGACTATCTGATGACCTCCTCTGATAATCCACAGGCTCACCTTGTCGAGCAATGGAAATTTTGTAAGTGCTCTCTAGATTATTGGCTTCTTCTACTACTAGTTTTTCTAACTGCTTCTCGGCGTCTTTCAAACCTGCTTCTGTGGCTGGTGTGCGAATTAGTTCACGCTTCTTACCTGCGATTTGCATGCTATAGAGTAAATCACCGCCCCGGACTTCTAGACTCAGATGGTGGGCAATGGCGAAAGATTCTGCAATCTTTGCGATTTCTCGATCAGACTCGACTTCTATGGCTCTCGCTCGCGCTTCGTGCTCAGTTGTTTGGCACTCGACAAACCGCTGTTGCTGCTTGTCAAATCGCCAAGCAACTGACTTGGAAGTAAATCACTTGTCTGTTTCTCCGCTTCTGCGGACTGACTTTCAGAAAGCAAATCTCTATTGGGCTGCATCGATTCTGACCCCCTCACACTTCACATAGTCGAGCGCTAGAACCAAGCTAATTTCAATGATACTCTGGAACTTTCAATTGTCCAATAAAGCCTAATTTACATTGTCAAATAGATCAGTCAAATTTGGGAAAATCAATTTCGCGTGTCATGGGGGCATTTGAGCCAACTAATTTGCCTGAGCCCAAATCGCGCACAACGTGATCCATAATATTTTCAATGCGCACGTACCCTTTAGGGGTGCGGTTAGCTCTACTTTCCAGCACAGGAACACGCTTAAGACCGTGTTCTCGCATGGTCAAAAGAGCCAATAAAGTCGTGTCTTCAAGAGTAATTGCCACTGGGTCTTTTACCATAATCTCTTTTATGGTTATATCAGCAGCCCTCTTGCCCTGCAGTGCAGTAGCCACTTCAATAGCCGAAAGCAAATCAGTACGTGTAACGATACCAACCAAAAGCCCCGACTTATTAACGACACAACAAAAATCTAAGCGATGTTTATTGATTCTCTCAATGGCATTCTCCACTGTACTCTCGGGCTGCAATGGCGCCCCAGGAAGAGCATCGGTGACTTCAGACAAAGCAATAGAACTCAGCACAGCTCTATACTCATCAAGACTCTTAGGAGAAGCCCTGCGTTTAACTGCCTTAGCTACAGCATCGCGCAATGGCGACAAAGCAATAGAAATTTGAGTAAAGACGCTGCGCCCCAGCACCACTACTTGTACATCAGTGCGAGCCCGAACACTAGCATTGCGCGGTCGGTCATCTAGCAAAGCAGCTTCGCCAAAAAAGTCGCCTGGGCCAAGCACTGCAACAACATCTCCGACATTATTGGTAGTACTTTTAGCAGCAGCACCCCGAATAGCACTACCTGTAGTATCACCTTCAGGCATCTTCAAAACTTCAACTTCACCTTCTTCTATCATAAAGAATTCAGCTGCGGCATCACCTTGATTGAAAATCATATCTCCAGCTGCATAAAAAGCACGAGAGACTCGCTTAGATGGATCGGCCCTCAAATGCGCTAGAGTACGGGGAAAAATCAAGTCGCAGCCCCATTCCAAGCCAACCTTGATCTTCTGAGAAAGCGAGGGCAGCTTCATCAAATAAACACCACGCCAAATGAACCAGCCTATAAAGCCTGAAATATGCAAGCCTGCAATCTCAGCAACAGCATTGCGTCCACCAATAGCACAGAGCTGTCCTTGCATCTGGAAAGAAAATGGTTTGGTTGCCTTGCCCTGCAAGCGGCTAACAATGTTGTCGGCCACTTGCACACCTTGGCGCTCAGCAAACTGGGCCACGGTAGGGCACAACTGATTGTCTAAGGCATTAACGATGGCAGCACAATCGCCAATTGCCCAAGCATTGAGGTAGCCAGGCACGCTCATATCAGGCTCAGCGGCAATACGATTATTCTTCTTGGTGACATTGAGACGTTCAATTATTGGCAAAACACTAGTGCCAACAGTACAAACAATTGTTCCACCAGATAAAATTCTGCCATCTTTCAAAGCAATGCCATCAGGGGTGGCACGACAAGCATGGCCATTAAGGAGAAACCGCACTCCCGCTTCTTCCATTTTTGCCTGAGCACGAAGGCGCAGTGATTGGCTCACTTCTGGCAAGATTTGGTCACGCGAATGAATAACAACAACAGAGATATCTTCAGGTTTTATATTTTCAAAAAAGCGTAGACTCTTGTGCAATAGATCATTGATTTCACCGGCCACCTCAACACCACTAAAGCCGCCGCCAACTACAATAAACGACAGATACCAGCGCTTGCGATCGAGATCATCGCAAACTTCAGCTTGCTCCAATCGCTGCATAATATGGGCCTGCAAAGCCAAGGCATCACCAATAGTCTTCATACCAAAAGCGTGCTCATCCATACCTGGCACTAGAGCCAAGTTGGGGGCATTACCACAGGCTATCACCACCTGGTCGTAATTCATCTGCCGTCGCTTGCCGTCATGGGCTTCATACTCGACCAGACTATTGTCAAGGTCAATATTCAAAATATCTTCAGTGCGGCATTGGACGTGATGCAAGAGCTGACGCAAAGGAGCACCAACGTCTTTAGGCTGAACAGCGGCCGATGCCACCTCAGCCAATAGGGGATGGAAAACCATATGATTTTCACGATTAAAGACAATAATATTGTGGCTTTCTTTAGGCAGCAAATGGCGCAGTCGCCGAGCGCACTTAACCCCGGCAAAGCCTCCACCCAAAATGAGAATTTGTTTTTTGGACACTTTACTGCTGGTCCTATGCAATAACTTTCAGGCTATGCAATAACTTTCAGGGTTTCCGAAATCTGCTGCTTGCTCGTTGGACTCTGCAATAACTACCACCTATCTAAATGCCCGTCAGCGCTCGTAATCTAACAGCCAGAACTCAGTGATATCCTTAAGGCTCCCGTAAATTAGTTAGCACAATTGGTCAAGAAGAAATGTCGAACATCTGGATAGAATTTGCCCTTTGCGCCGCTGTCATTATGTTTGCCGGTACAAAGCTAACTTGTCATGGGGACGTCATTGCCGAAAAGACAGGGCTGGGCCGCAATTGGGTCGGCCTCGTACTTCTGGCAACAATTACATCGCTACCAGAGTTAATTACGGGCATATCGGCCGTTACCCTCAATGATCTGCCCGACATGGCTGTCAGCGGAACTCTGGGCAGCTGCATGTTCAACATGTTGATTATTGCTGGGCTCGATCTGGTCTCAAGAAAGAGGCCGGTATCGCTAATGGTGCATCAAGGGCACATGCTCTCTGCTGGTTTCGGCATTGTGCTCGTTAGCTTTGCCGCCATCGACATTCTCTTCGGCAAACACTTACCAGTATTGACCTCTCTTAACTCTATAGACCCCCTCAGCATTGCCTGTGTTATCGTCTATTTAATTGCCATGAAACTAATTTACTCATACGAGCAAACTCGCCTAAAACAATTTGCTGGCGAACTGGCTGAAGCAACAGAACCAGGAGCCACTTTAGGCAAATCTATTGTGTTCTTCACTTTCTATTCAGCGCTCATAGTTGTGGCTGCCTGCTTCTTACCGGAACTAGGCGAGCGCATAGCCAAAGCAACTGGCTGGGGCGAAAGCTTCATTGGCTCATCCTTTATAGCAATCACAACCTCACTTCCTGAAATAACAGTATCACTTGCAGCGGCACGACTGGGCGCCTTCGATATGGCCGTGGCCAATGTTCTAGGCAGCAACCTTTTCAATGTAGTAATTTTGGCGATCATCGACGTTTTCTATACGAAAGCACCGTTACTGCGGTCGGTTTCAGAGATAAACGTTCTAACGGCCTTAACCGCTGTGATATCAATGGCAATCGTGGTAATTTCGTTGACCTATCGCGCCGAAAAACGACTGCTCTTTTTGGCAGGAGACGCTATAGCAATATTGTTTGTCTACGTGCTGGCCAACTGGCTGCTGTTCACGGTGCACTAGCCAGCAACTTTGGTTTGGGCAGCACTATCATCGACTATTTGACCGTCCCTCATGCGCACTATTCGCCGAGCATGATCAGCAGTATCTTGATCGTGAGTAACCACAATTACTGTAATTCCATGCAAAACCAACTCATTGAACAAATGCATAGTATCTTCCGCTGTGTGACTATCCAAGGCTCCCGTAGGTTCGTCAGCAAGCAATATACTAGGCCTATTAGCCAGAGCGCGAGCAATCGAGACCCGCTGTTGTTGACCACCAGAAAGTTGATTAGGGCGATGCCCTAGTCGAGTGGCGAGGCCAACTTGCTCTAATACCTGCGTGGCCCGACTGTACCTCTCAGCCTTTGGCACACCGGCATAAACCATAGGCAGCATGACATTATCAATAGCAGTCATACTGTGCGCACTTCAGCCAGCTGATCGTCATCGCAGCTCAAAATATCAACGCCATCAAGTGAATAGCTGCCTGAAGTAGGGCGATCAAGACAACCAATGATATTCATCAAGGTCGACTTGCCTGAACCAGAAGTGCCCATAATAGCCACATAAGAGCCGGCATCTATAGACAAGGTAAGATCATTGAGAGCATAAAGAGACTCTCCGCCCATTTCATAGACTCGATTAATAGAGCGCAGATCAATTAAACTTGCCATTTACTCTGACCTCAATGCCACAATCGGATCTAGCAAAGCAGCCTTGCGGGCAGGATAAATGCCAAAGAACAAACCGATAGCCAAAGACACAAGAAAAGAGAGCACCACGGATGATGGCGTCACAACGGTTTTCCATTGCCCCAAGCTACCAACCCAATAAGCGCTGCCAAGGCCAAACAAGATACCTAAGATGCCACCGGCAAGAGAAAGTACAATCGCCTCAAAAACAAACTGCATCAAAATATCGCGATACTTAGCACCAATGGCTTTGCGAATACCTATTTCTCTAGTGCGCTCTGTGACAGAAACCAGCATAATATTCATGATGCCAATACCACCGACTAGCAATGAAATAGATGCAGTTGCACCAAGCAAAAGAGCAAATACACCAGTTATAGATTGAGCGGTTTGCAAAATATCCATCTGCGTGCGAATAGTAAAGTCATCTCCGTCAGGTGACTGAATATTGTGCCTTAGCCTAAGCAAGTTAGTAATTTGAAATTGCGCCTGTAAGTCTTCACCAGCTTTAGCTTGTACCAAAATACTCTTTACAGCTCGACCAGAGACGAGATTCAAACCAAACAAAGTAGAATAACCTGTTTGAATCGGGATGAAAACTTGGTCGTCTTGATCGCCGGTTGCATTAGCGCCTTTATGCTCCATTACGCCAATAACCGAAAATAGCTCGCCACGAATCAGCATCTTCTTGCCAATTGCCTGTCCACCAGAAAAAACCTCTTCTACTACGCCATCGCCAATGACGCAAACCCGAGCACTATCATTTGCTTCTTGCACCGTAAAGAAGCGCCCTTGAGCAGTATGAAAATTACGAATATCCGGAAAAGAAGGGTCGGTGCCGACAACAGTTGTAAGCGTATTCTTCTCACCCACCTGAATCTGAAACGAGCCTGTATACTGAGCTGCCACATCTTCAGCGGCCGGGCAATTTTCTTTAATAGCAATTACATCTTCATAGGTAAGAGTGGGTGCGGTTCCCTGCCCCATCGAAACACCAGAAGTACCTATCGAACCGGGCCTAATATAAATCAAATTGACGCCTAGCGCCTGCACTTGTTTTTCAGCTTCGAGCTTTGCGCCCTCACCAATACCCATAAGAGTAATGACAGAGGCAATACCAATAACGATACCAAGCACCGTCAAGCCACTGCGCAGGCGATTGCTCAATATCCCCTGCCAAGCAATCAAGAATAATTCAGCAAGACCCATTTAACGACCAAATCCGCGTGTCGAAACACCACCGCCGCCACCAGGAGCGCCACGGCCGCCTCGACCACCGGCAGCACCATATCCTTCAGCGCCTAGCTGAGCTTTGCTCAGACCCTTTAAGACAATGTCACCTTCTTTGAGTCCAGACAAGACAATGACAGTACGGCCTAGAGAAGCTCCAGTTTTAATTTCTTTGAACTGCGGCTCACCTTTGGCATCGGGCACGAAGACCCCAGCCTGACCCTTTCTCGACACCACACAAACAGCCGGTACAGTCAAGGCATTGTCTTCATGACCAACTTTAAAGCTAGCACTGACATTCATGCCAGCAAGTAGCTCATCCTCAGCATTCTCTAGCAGAGCCGAATGCACTTCAAAAGTTGTGACATTAGTAGTGACAATAGCGGCAGGGGCAATCTGTGTCACCCGACCGTGAAAGACTTTGTCTGGCAAAGCCGTAGCCGTAATCTCTACATCTTGCCCGACTTTTATTTTGGTAATATTGGCTTCTGATACCTGAGCCACCATCTCCAATCGCCCGGCCAAAGCCACAATCGAACTAGAAGTAGCGGAAGTCGTAGAGGATGAAGTAGTTGGAGTTACAATTGCGCCAGCATCAGCATATTTTTGCGTGATGATGCCGTCAAATGGAGCAAGAATGCGAGTATCTCGCATCAAACTTTCTATCTGAGTCAAACTGCCTTTGGCCTGGGCGGCATTATGCTCGGCAGCGGCAATATCTTCTTTTCTAAAGCCAGATTTCATCATGTTGTTCTGCTGCTTAATTGTAGAGAGATCGGTCTCACTCTGCGACTTAGCCATCTGCGCTTGGGCTAACTCACTTTCAGCCGCCAGCAAATTTGAGCGTGAGACACGGGCTTGTGTCTGAGCATTAATACGATCTTGATCTGAAATAGCACCATTATTAGCCAAGAATGCCTGAGTCAGAGCAAACTGTTCGTCACGAGCCAAAGTAGCGCGAGTAGCCTCCATCTGAGCCTTGAGCCTGCTTATATTGCGCTCAGCATTGTTCACACCTTGACGTGCCTTTTGTTCTTGATAAAAAGAAGCTGCAACCTCTTGCGGTCTATTTCCTGCTTTCATTTTTTCATAGTTATCTAGAGCAGCCAAATAGGCGCCCTTGGCTGACTCAGCCTGGCCGACTAAATTACTGTCGTCCATGCGCGCTAGAAGTTGGCCGCGCTTAACGCGCTCGCCTTGGCGCACCAGCAATTCTTTGAGAAGGCCTGTAGTTTTTGGACTGATCTTTACTTCTCTCTCTGGGCGAATAATGCCTGTAGCAACGACCTTAATGTCGGCAGCCGAGCGCTTCACCTGCACTGTGTTCTTCTTCCAGTCACTATCGACTTTACTTTGACCGAAAAAGAAATAATATGCACCTGCGGACACAACCGCCAGGGCAATGGCAGCCCATATCCAAACTTTAGGCTTCT
>LNEX01000184.1 GCA_001464165.1 bacterium Ga0077546 | reverse complement strand
CCTGTGCCTGAAGGGTCAGTGAGTTAATATATTCGCGCTGAGCTTGAATAAGCTCTAAATTTATACCTTGGCCATAGCGCAAGCGCAAATTAGCAAGACGCAGTTGCTCTGTAGCTGAAACCACCGCTTCACCGGCCACATCGACTTGGGCTTCGGCAGTGAGCATATTGAGATAAGAGCTGCGAACTTGTTGTAACACCGTAATTATCTGCTGGTTCGACTGTAGCATCGCCTGCCGTGCCAAGGCCCGGGCAGCTAGAGTATTACCAGCATCGACAACACCAAAGCCATTGAGATTCCAACTCAAATCAAAGCCAGCGCTAAAAGATCTGCCACCACCACCACTAATACCAATACTGCCGCCACCGTTGCCACCGGTAGGAATAATGACAGTAGAACCAGTCAAGTTATTGTTGCCGCCGCCACCACCTGACTTAGTTACAGTTTTGGTTGTGAAGAATTGAAATGAGGGATAGAGCGGCGCTGCAGCCACTTGTATATTGCGATCGGCAGCTCTGCGCAGAAATTCAAATTGCTTCAACTCCGGTCTATATTTAGCAGCCGCTGTCTCAAGCCTGTTTACATCTATTTGGCTAGAGAAGAGCTTGGCTTCACTTACTCGTTCTTCTTCAGGCAAAAAATTGATAGCAATATTGGTATTAAGCAGAAGAGCCAGCTGCAAGGCTGCTTGCCGCAGAGCAACTTGTTGTTGTAGAAGGGCTTGCTTGTCTAAAGCTAGCTGTGTGCGCGACTGGTAAATAGCAAAATTGGTACCAACCCCAGCATCTTTGAGCTGCTGATTGAGCGCCACTTGAGCCCGGGATAGTTCAACCGATTTGACACGAATTCGCAAAAGCAAGTGCGCTAAAAGCAGATCATTGTATCTTTGATAGACACTAAACATGGTGTCATTGATACTGGCATGAAAAGCATTCTTTCCAGCCTTGGCTCGGTTCATACTAGCCAACGAATTGAACAAGACACCCCCGCCCTGAAAGAGCGGATAGCGAATCGTTGCCGAATTTGTAAAAAATGGCGTACCGGTGCCGCGCTGAGTGTCTGTGCGCTGGCCTCTGTAAGTGAGAGTAAAGTCAGGCAGGAAGTTGCCTAATGAGCCAAGAAACTGATAGCGTTGGGCCTCATAACCGGCCTGCGAAATACGAATGGGCAAATTATTACCCAGAGCATAAAGCAAGGCTTGCTTAAGACTGAGCTGTTCGTTATAAGCCGCTTCTAACTTAATCGGTGGCAACTTGCCACGACCAATGGGCAAAAGTTCAGACATATTAATCTGACCCAGTGAAATCGAGCGAGCCTTGTCGAGCTCAGCGCCAGTCAAGACCATGTCAGGAGCACTAGAAGAAAAGGGCAAACCGCCCTTGGGTTCAGGATAGAGCTGGTCCAGCGAGGCAGAGCCTGGAGTGTCAGTCAGGCCCAGAGGAGAAAGAGGAGGGATGCCGGATGGTGAGCTAGTGCCTGACGATATAGAATTCGGCTCAGGGCGCAGCTGTGCCAAGACTGGCAGGCAATTACCAGCGAGCAACAGGGCACAAAGACCCCCAATACCTATATTCAGACCCGAGCGCAGACCTAACTTCATGACTTCCTAAGTGCTGTCCTTATAGTATTGGACGCTTTGGAAGGAATAAAAGTTCAATTTCTTTTATTAGAATATTCTGGTTATAAAGCAACCGCCGATAAAGCTGAAAGTTAGAATCGAAACTAAACCGTAGGCGTATGGGGCGGATCGCTATCGGGCTCCACTTCCACTTCAACTTCGCTTGAACCGGAACTAGCTTTTTTGCTCTCTTTTTCGGTATCATCAGTCGACTTCAAAGACTCACCGCAAGCGGGACAGAATGCCTTCTCGCGATTAGCGGGTGCTCCACAGCTATGACAATGGAAACCAGCCGAGGTGCTGTAACCTGCTTTAGCTTCAGCCTTCTGTGACGGGGTGGCATCAGGATCATGGTTAATCTTGATCTGATCTAGCTCAGACTGTAATACCGAGATTTCATGATCTACCGCTGAAATTTCACTGCAGCGCTCTTTCAAGAGATCATCGCTGACATCTTTATTGTTCTGATGTTTATCAAAAACGAGCCGTCCAATCTCAGCCATCTTGGCGTGTTTTTTTCGCTCCAACTCTTTGATCTGATTAGCTAAATTGAATGCCTGAATACCTTCTTGGGCCCGCGACTGAACTTTGTTTACCTCTTTGGTAACAGTGTTGATGACATTATCGATGATGCTCACAGTGGTCGGCAAAAAGCGAATCTGACTATATTTTGCTTTAACACTTAATTTGTGACAGTCTCAGCAGTGTTATCAGGTGTGTTTTCAGGCTCTGCCCCTGCGGCGCTTGAATTGTGGCCAGAGCCCTGCCCTGTAGATACTTTGACGCAATTGCGACCACCCTGCTTGGCGCAATAAAGAGCTTCATCAGCTTTATGGAAGAGATCATCAGCTGAATCACAATGCAGCGGGAAACTTGCCACTCCTAAACTAGCAGAGATATTGCCATATCCCTCGACAGCAATTTCATTGATTAAGCGCCGCAAACGTTCAGCCAACTGCTCGGCCATATCAATTTCGGTATTAGGCAAAAGCAAACAAAACTCTTCACCACCATAGCGAGCACAAAAGTCAATCGATCTCGATGATTGACGCAGCACCTGGCCAATGGCGCGAATGGCTTCATCACCGGCCATGTGACCAAAATTGTCGTTGATTTTCTTGAGAAAATCGAGGTCGATGATAATCAGTGACAAAGTATGCTCATAGCGCCGGGCACGCTCAAACTCTTTATGTAATGCTTCAGTGAAGGCACGACGATTGAAGACCCCAGTAAGACCGTCCATGACAGCCTGCCGTTCGCGCTCTTGATGCAACTCAGCATTTTCAATGGCTACCGAAAGATTATCAGCAAGAGAGCCAATCAAAGAGATGTCATCAATGCTCCAGTCGCGACTGACCGTGGTGTCTTGCAAGAACAGCGCACCAAGAACTTGATCGCGCATCACTAGCGGTACAATCAAACCGCTGCGCAAAGACATTTCTTTCAAAAATCCCCGATCATATGTAATACGGTCATCGTGTTCGGGGTCTTCAATGTTTTCAGGAGTTTCTTTGCTTAAGGCCTTAATGGTAAAGTCGCGACCGAGGTCGCTGTGAAACATCTCTTTCACCGAAGCAACATTGAGCTGAGTATACTCAAAGACATCAAGCTCGGTCAGCCTATCGTGAGGCCGAAGCAGCAAGCAGCGGCTAACGCCAAAAGTAGCACCTATTTTTTCTACGGTGGTATCAAGCACTTCTTTGATGTGCACTGAACTACGAACGGCATTACTAATCCAGTAAACTAAGCGCTCACGCTCAAGGTGCTTCATGCGAATAGCATCACGAGCGGTAATGTCATGGATGAGTTTGCGGGTCTGCTCTTCCATATTGCTGGTCTTGTCTTCGATTTCTTCATATTGACTGCGCAAGCGCTCATTCTCGCGCTGCAATTCTTTGCTTTCCCAGCCGCGTGCCAGTGCCAATGCCACAGGGTATGGGGCAATTGCTTCTTCAACAACATTCACTGCAGGCAGCTCAGCACCAGTAAAGAGGACAAAGGCCCTGCGCACGCCCTGATTGATAGCCGTCAAAAGATAAACATCGCCAAGATTTTTCAAAAGCGAAGCAGGCAAAGTTATAACTTCGTTTTCTAGAAGGTCTTCAACTTTTAGCTCTACATCACCAGCATCGAAGCCTTCACAGTCATAGGCCTCGACAAACGCATCGGTCAAGGCCCGCAAATCTTTCTGCTTATCGCCCACATAAGCGCGGTCGGCAAATGTATCAAGGTCAGCGTCCCACATCATAATCGCAGCCGACTGGGCGCCACTGACCGATATGAGCAGGTTACCAACGCGTTCCATGACGTCCTCCAGCTCAAAAGCCGAAAGCAAGTCGATTATTCGTTGGTATTGTTCATGGTCAGACATATCTGCCATTAAATGTTCCCTTAATCCAGCCAGTCAATCAGTTTAGGCGATCTTTCACCTCAGTAGGGTTGATAATTACACTGTAAAATGAAAAAGCGCGCTAAGAGAGCGCAAAAAACATGCATAAAGTACAAAGGTACAGGTGGAGCCAAACAGATGCCAGCCAAGTTTCAACCCAAGCTTCAACAAAATTCAGACATGACAATGAAGGTGATGTCAGCAGCCAGCTACCTAACCTACGGCATTGCCGGACTCATATACGTGATTGCCAATGGCCGCTACAGCAAGAATATGTTTTTCCGCTTTCACTTTGTCCAAGCAATCTTGCTTTCTATTTTCAACACTTTCATAGCCTGGACGGGCAGCGCACTCGGTAACACGTTAGGCGGCATACTAGGCCTCTTTGGACCAGGAGCTGCCGGCGCCAGCGGTGCCATAGGCACCGGCTTAGGCCTCGTCATGCAAGGGGTTCAGTTAATTTATCTTCTAGCTGTCATAGCTGGTGTTGTTCAGTCAATGCGGGGCAAATATCTAGAAATACCCGGCGTTTCTAAACTGGTACGCAGCAATACCCGCTAGGTCAGTTGTTATGAACATAAGCACAAAGAGAGCAACCATCAACGTAAGCCAATTCGCTAGCTTGCTGAGCCTATTTTCATCCGCATCTTTCTCTATGTCTCTATCAGTTCTCGTGCTAACAACCCACCCTGCGCAGGCCCAGAGCATTCTCCCCCCTCGCCCCGACGCGATAGGTGGTGGCAACCCCTTTGAAGGCCTAGGCCGCCCTGACGATCCCAATTCATCCCGGATGGGCGATTTTCCCGAGCTAAATACTTCGGCTTCTTCATCCGCGCCGGGCTCTGCCGATGCCGCCCCGCAAGACCCCAACACAAACCCGACAAACACATCTGACGGCATAGGCGATACCCCTGGTGCAAAGAAGAAGGCACCGCAGGTACAGCAGGTACAGCAGATACAGCAGGTACAGCAGATCCTAATGCTGACCCGCAAAAGCCCGGCCTTTTAGGCCGCGATTCAACAGACAAATCAGCAGCCAACAGAAACGAAGCTAGTTTTTTCACCGTTGTCGCTGACAGCCCCATTAGGACAACTCTGGTAGATATTCGCGAAGGCCGCTACGAAGCCGCTCTCAATCAGCTAAAAACCATGTACGAGCGCAATCCTGCCGCCATTGAATTGCAATATCTAATGGCTGTTTCAGCAGTGATGCTGCGCCGCAACCCCGAGGCCATAGAGCATTACCGCCGCGTCTTAGACGACAGGCTGGCTCCTCTGCGCTTAAAGCAGCTAGCGCAAAAGGGCCTAGATAAGATACAGCCGAAATAGGCAAAATAAATAATTATTCAAGCAACATGGCACGGCCCAGTAGAACCATAAGCTCGGCATGGCATCGAGCCAAGCCCGCCGGCCATTAGCCGTCCACCCCGTTACCTTAAGACCGGCCTGATGAGCCTCTTCTACAATCTCTGCGCGGCAAGAACCAAAACACAAATGCAAATAATTGACACCCAAATCAAGAGCATATTTTGGCATGTCAATTAAGATAGCATCGGCCAGCATAGCCAATTGAACATCCGAATTGAGCTTGCGCAAACGCTGCAAAACATAGTGGTCGAACGAACTAACAATTACTTTGTCATTATGATTGTAATCAGAGAGCATTGCCAATAGCTCTTCTTCGATATCGACATAAGCCGTTGGCGCATTCTTGATCTCGATATTGAGCAGCAACTTTCCGGCCACCATATCTAAAACTTCAGATAGCAGCGGCACTTTTTCTTCTCTATAGCCTATATCGAACCAGAGACCAGCGCTTAATCTATGTATTTCATCGTAGGTGATGTCACCAACCAGGCCGACACCATTAGTGGTGCGACCTAAATCTTGGTCGTGAATAACTATCAGTTCGCCACTACCACAGCGTTGAACATCAAGCTCAATACCATCTACTCCTAATTCTAAGCAGTTCTTAAATGCAGCAAACGTGTTCTCCGGCGCCCATTCTCGGCCGCCTCTGTGGGCAAACACCTTAATGTCTTCAACTTTAGAGATCTAACACCTTCTGCGGATGAAGGAAGCCCATGTTAAGGGTCACTACGAGCTTACCATTCTGCACTAAAATTTTCTCAAGAGGGCACTCTACTCCATGCTCACTGCCTACCAAGCCAGCAATATTCTTTAAGACCAAACAACCCTTCTCGTGGCCCACTTCAAATCTAATTTTCTCTTTCTGCTTAATAATGAAACTGCCCCAGCGCTCTGCAGTCGGGTGCTCATTGATAATACTGATGACATTCGATTGCCGAATAACTTCACGCACATGGGAGGCAATGGCGCGGATTAATCCCGGAATTTCATCTTTCGAGCCAAAAGTCTCCATCAACACTCGATTAACAAGGTAGCCATGCAAAGAAGCCCCTTCTGGGCGCCCTTCTAAAAATTTGATTACACCCGAAAAAGGATCGGAAGCACCTTTAACCACCTTACGCGCCCCGTCTATAACTTCATTCTCGCAGGCGATAAGAGTTTCTCTAATCTGAGCATTCATGGTCTTGCGGTCGCAACAATCGCAGCTATGGTCCATGAGCATTCCTCAATAGATGTGTGCACCCAATCACATAATATGCACACAAACACACAATGTGCACCCAAACATTTTGCCCCACTGAGGCCGATAATTATCATCGAGTATAATTAAATGCTCAATTAAGGTAGAAACAGTTGAAATCAATAATCGTCATTCCGGCACGCTATGACTCTTCCAGGTTTCCCGGCAAGCCATTGGTGAAGATAAGCGGCATAACCATGCTAGAGCGCACCTGGCGCATCGCCAAGCAGTCGCTGGCCGACAGAGTCGTGATTGCCACCGATGACAGCCGCATAGAAGACCATGCCAAGAGCTTTGGCGCTGAAGTTGTGCGCACAAGCCACGACTGCACCAATGGCACCGAGCGAACTTTCGAAGCAGTCAGCCAACTAGATAACAAAGCCGATATCATCGTCAACCTTCAGGGAGACGCTGTTCTCACCCCTCCCTGGATACTGAGCGATGTTATCAAGGCTATGAAAGCTGACCCGAGTGTGCGCATTGCGACCCCGGCAGTTAAAATTTCACTAGCCGAATATCAAGATCTGGCCGCCCAAAAGGCAGCTGGCATAGTGGGCGGAACCCTGGTTGTCTTCAATAAACACCTAGATGCCATGTACTTCTCCAAATCTCCCATCCCCTTTTTGCGCACCCTGCCAGAGGGGCAAGAGCCACCGCTGTTCAGGCATATCGGTCTTTACGCTTACACTTATCCCACTCTGAAAGAGTACCTATCATTACCAGCTGGTGATCTGGAGAAAATCGAAGGGCTTGAGCAACTGCGTGCCCTCGAGAACGCCATCCCTATAAGAGTAGTGCTAGTCGATTATAAAGGCCGCACCCACGGCTCAGTTGACAGCCCCACCGATGTACCGAGAGTGCAAGAGATAATTGCCGCTCAAGGCGAGCTTTTTGAATTGGCCCCAAACTAAATAGAAAAACATGTAATTGAGGCTAAAATGAGCTTGAAACTAATATGAAACTGATACTGGCGAGACACGGCAATACTTTCGCCCCCGGCGACAAAGTTACCTGGGTCGGTAGCGCTAACGACTTGCCTCTGGTTCAGTCAGGTCTTGAGCAGGCCGAACGGGCAGCCACCGCCCTTGAGGGCGCAAAACTAGCAGCCATATACTGTGCACCGCTGCTGCGCACTAAAAAATTCGCCGAAATTGTAGCCAGTAAACAAACAACAATTGCCACGCCCATAATCGACAACCGCCTGACAGAGCTAGATTATGGCGATTGGAGCGGCCTCAGCGATGATGAAATCTCAGCAAAATTTGGTGACAGTCTAAAAAATTGGATCAACACTAGCACTTGGCCAAACGGCTGTCACTGGGCATCTAACGAAGCCGAAGTAACAGCAGAAGTGCAGTCGATAGTAGCCGAGCTAGAAGCCAAACACGCAGATCAAACAGTTTTGCTAGTGAGCAGCAACGGCAGACTGCGCTATTTTCTCAAACTAATTGCGGGCGAATTTGAGCGCCGTGTGGCCGACAAACAATTCAAAATGGGCACTGGAAAAATAAGTTTACTGACCAGCCAAGGTAAAACCTATTCCCTATTGGCCTGGAATCAAGACCCTGCCACACTTAAAGACCTACTTTGCTCAGCAAATTCATGATAAATAGTGCCAAGCTCATCGACTTTGAAGATGTGCCTCAAGCCTTAAGAGGCGAAGCCCAAACCCTGATTGCGGCGGCACTGACAGAGGCCGGCAGACAACAGAGCAATGAACCACTCTTCATTCATATGTGCGGCATTCCTGGCAGCGGTAAAACCAGTTACACTCAGCGTTTTTTAAGGAGCAATGGCTCTTTTAATCTAGTGCAATTTGACAGCATAATGGAAAGCCTGACAGGCTACCAGCAAGACTGCCAAGATTATGGAATAGAAGAAGCCTTTCAGCGCTGGGAATTGCCCGCTCGCGCCATCGGCTACCATTTGCTGCAAAATTTAGTGGAGGGGAAACGGAACATTTTCTTTGACCACAGCGCCACCAACCGCAAACACCTAGACTTAATCAAAAGTGTAAAAGAGCACGGCTATCAGGTAGAAATGCATTTCAGCGAATGCAGTGTCAAGGAAGCGACAAAACGAGTCAAAGCCCGCCAAGCAACAATTCGAAGGCACACCCCCCTAAACTTAATCAGCGAGCGCAAGCAGCTACTAGAAGAGCTTGTACCTCACTATCAGGGCTTAGTCGATAAATTCTTAAGAGTGCAGACTTGAACAGGCCGACTTCGATGAAAGGTATTACAATCTAGTTGGTTCTCAGGGGAAGAGTAAAGTGCAAAACAATCAGACTATCAGGGCTTTGGCTCTCACAGCCACAACTCTAAATCTATTAACCTGGTCTAGTTCGGCAGCGCTTGCCCGGCAAGATTCAACCCAACCGCGCTATGCTCCCCAGCGCACAACCTGCCCGATTGAGACCATGGACCCCAAGAACGTACCCGAGTTCCCGCCCAATGCCCCATTAGCACCAAGCCGCACATACAACCCTGGCTCTGGTTCGCGTATTGCTAGCCCAGATAACTCTGGTTCGGGAACAGCCCTGAAAGCCGACGCCTCGTCCGCCTCTTTGCCAGTGCAAACGCGCCTGAAGCTTGTCCTAGAAACAGCAGTCGATGCAAAAGCGAGCAATCCTGGAGATTTATTCGAAGCCCACGTCAAAGATGATTTGTTCTATGGCACCAGCCTACTACTTGCCAAAGGTAGCCTTGTGCGCGGCCGAGTCTTTGAAGTTACCAAACCAAGACTGCTGAGTCGAGCCGCCAAGATTGGCTTAAGACTTGAACAGATAGTCACTCCATCTGGCGAAGTCATTCCTCTTGATGCAGCCTTAGAATTTCAAAAAGGCCTGACCAATCAAAAAGGTCAACTAGATCCAGGCACCAATTTTGGCACTAGAGTAGAAGGCAACGTGCGCGCTGTCACAGGCTTGTCTTCCACCGGCACTGCTCGTGGTGCTCTAATAGCCGCCAACGTTGCCACCCTAGGCGCACCAGCCATTGCCACCGCCATTGGTGGTTCGGCCATAGCCATTTTCCGCTCAGGCGACAATGTTAGCCTAGGACCAGGTCAAGAGCTAGAAGTGCAATTAACCAACGACCTAGGTGTGCAGATTAACTAGGTTAGTTAAAAAGAACACCAGCTAGAGAACAAAAATATCTAGACCTGAACAGGTTTGCGCCGCTTGTTTCTCACCAAAAGCAAGTTAGATGAGAAGGCTTTGTTGGCAGGCTCTAGATTAGTGGCTTTAGTGAACTCCTCTTCGGCCTCTTCTAGATAATTGCGCTTAAGATAAATTACGCCTAGGTTATTATGCACCCAGGCATTCTGCGGCGACAACTTCAAACAAATCTTCAGCTCTTTCAGCGCCTCATTGAGCTTGTTCTGCTTAATTTGCAAGTTGGCCAAATTATAGTGAGCCGACATCGAATTAAAATGCAAATCAATTGCTTTGCGATAGGCTACTTCGGCTTCTTCTAAATCACCTTCTTTAGCAAGAAGTGAACCCAGATTGATAAAGGCCTCCATATAATCAGGTCGTCGATCAACAATATATTGGTAGCGTTCTATGGCTTCTTTATTGCGCTCTTGCAGCTGAAAAATAAGGGCACCTTGATATTGGGCTTCCCAGTACATGGGCTTCAAGCTAAGAGCAATGTTGATTTCTCTAAGTGCATCACTAAACTTACCCTGGCGAGTTAGACGCTGAGCCTTAAGCAAATGGGGCTCGGGATCTCTCTGCGCTGGTGGCACCGACGGTGCTGTCAATTCGCGCAAATGTGCTTCCTTTCGCTTCTTTTCTTGCTCGTCGCGATATTCACTTTCTTCCATCTCTTCAGCATCATCGATGTCTTCTTTACGCCGAGGAAATTTACGTTTTTTCTTTTCAGCAGCAGCCTCATCCTCTTCTTCAGATTCAGCATCAGCATCAGCATCAGTGGCTTTAGGCTTGGCTTTAGGTTTGGCGGCAGCAGGCTCACTCTCGTCAGTTTCTTCTACTTGATCAGGGGCCATCTCAATGTTCTTATTGCTGCCTTTTTTTGCTGGTTCAGCAGCGCCCTCTTCGTCAAGCGGAACAGCTTTTGGGAGAGCAGGCACAGCCTTCTTGATTGGTTCAGGGGGCTCTGTTATTGGAGCCTCAGTAGACTCAACCCCAGATGCACCAGGAACAGGGGCAACCGGAGCATTCTGCGAGGGAATATTCTGTGGAGAAACACTCTGTGGAGGAACACTCTCAGAAGGAGCCAGCGGGCTCTTTTGTTCTAATGGCTCGGGCCTCTCGGTTCGAGCCGGCACGGGCGCCCCTGTCTCTACACTTGAACCGGGCACTGGCGCTTTCGTTGCTTCTGGAGCCTCTTCGCCTTTTGACTCAAAAATAGACTCTGGTCTGGTCTCTGACTGGGGTTCGACTCTGGTTTCTGGCTTAGCTTCGACCTTAGACTCAGCTTGTGATTCAGCTTCAGGGTTTATTCTCGGCCCAGGCTGAGCGTCTTGCCTGGGTTCCGGCTTAGGTTCAGGCTTAGCCGAATCGGCAGGCTTCGGCCCGGGCACTTCCGTTGCTTCGGCGGGCGCGGGAGACTCTTTCTTCTTACCGAAACCAAAGTGAAACTTACTTGCTGGGGGCGCAGCTTCTACGGGCTTTTCCGCAGACTTAGGAGCGGGCCGAGCAGCTTTAGGTTCTGCCTTACCCTCTGTCTTACTTTCAGCCTTATTCTCAGCAGCCGGCTCATCTTTGGCCTTTCTAAAACTAGGCATTTTCAGAGATAACGCCATGGCCGCAGACGGAGCAAAAAGGACACTTACCTCGCCACCAACGGCAATCGATACTGAAAGCGATAGAAGTAGAGCATGAGCTCTGCCTGATTTCAAATTGGAAGTCATAGAGAACCCTGACAATCGGTTAAAAACAACGAATGAGCATACAATGCCTTATATAATAGCGATGTTCTCAATCATCACTGTGAAATTGATCACATGAGAAATCGACTTGAGACCCTTACTTTAGTTATCTAAAGGTAAATCACGTTTAAGTATGCGCCTCAACAACAAACATAACTTTCCCGGCAAGCTTTTCGTAGTTGAAGGCGTAGACGGCTCTGGCAAATCGACTCAACTCGATTTATTGCGCAACTGGCTGGAATCAAAGGGCAAAAGCGTAATATTTACTGAGTGGAATTCGTCAGTACTAATTTCTAAAACAATTAAGCAAGCGAAACGCTCCAATTCACTAATTCCAACCACTTTCAGCCTATTGCACGCCACAGACTTTGCCGATCGTCTGGAAAATATTATTATTCCAGCCCTAAAAGCTGGTCTTATTGTTCTGGCCGATCGCTACTGCTATACAGCCTTCGCCCGTGATGTCGCTCGCGGTGTTGACGCTGACTGGGTACGCAGTCTTTACGGTTTTTCCATTCGCCCTGACGGCGCCTTTTATTTTCAAGTACCTGTAGAAGTTTCGCTGGCTCGCATTGCCAATAGCCGCATGCCAGGCTACTACGAATCAGGTATGGACGTTGGCTTATCAGCCGACCCCATGGAATCATTTCAAATTTTTCAATCGCGCATTATCAATGAATACGACAAAATGGTAGGCGAATATGGCTTCCACACTATGCCTGCGATAAAGCCAATCCACGAACAACAGATGCTCTTCCGCGAAATCGCCACAAGTTTGATTGGATAGATACTTAAAATAGAAAGTTAGGCAAGACAATGACTGAAAAAGGCCCTAGCAGTGGCAAAAGAGCTAAACACGAATATCCAGGAAAGCTAATTGTGCTGGAAGGCACCGATGGCGTTGGTCGCACCACCCAAGCCCAATTGCTACAGACCTGGCTGAACGTAGAAGGCTATGGCGTAACGAGAACCGACTGGAAATCGTCACAACTGATGACACGAGTAATCGACAAAGCCAAAGAAAAAAATGCACTCAACACCATAACTTTCTCTTTGCTCTACGCCACAGACTTGGCTGACCGCCTGCACAACATTATTATTCCAGCACTAAAAGCTGGTCATATTGTCATAACCAATCGCTACTTCTACACGGCCCTAGCCCGCGATGTAGTCAGAGGGGCGGACCCCTCATGGGTGCGTGAGCTCTATAGCTTTGCCGTTGAGCCAGATTTGGTTGTTTACTTAAAGATGCCTCTAGAGCCACTCCTGCGTCGCATCATCACCACTCGCGGTGGCCTCGATTTTTATGAATCAGGCAGAGACATCGGCATGTCTAATGACTTGTACCAATCGTTCAAACTATATCAATCACAGATTCTTTTTGAATATGAGCGCATGGCTGAAGAGTATAACTTCCAAACTATCGCGGCCGATGACCCCGTTGAAACAGTGCAAAAAACGCTGCGCAAAGAATTGGCCACAATTTTGTCAGACCGCAAATTGCATACAAGCGTTTAGCTGAGCTAGTGTTAAGCAGAGTTAGAACTTAGGCCAATTAAACAGGCTTGCCTTGACGGGCTTCTAGCAATATCGTCACCGGGCCGTCGTTAACCAAACTAACTTTCATGTCAGCGCCAAAAACCCCGGTGCCCACGGTTAGGCCTTTCTGCCGCAACTCCTCGCAGAAGTGCTGATAGAGCCTCTCTCCTTCAGCCGGTGCAGCAGCTTGGGTGAATCCAGGCCGACGACCTTTCTTCCAGTCAGCAAGCAGCGTGAATTGTGAGACAACTATCACCTGCCCGCCCGCTTCTTGCAGGGCAAGATTCATTTTGCCATTCTCATCTTCAAAAATACGCAGCTCGGCCGCCTTGGTCGCCAAGTAGACGCTGTCAGCCTCACCATCGCCTTGTTCTACGCCCAAAAGGATGAGCAAGCCACAGGCATGATCACTACTTGACTGAAACTCGCTAATCACCTCTCCGTTCACCACAACACTGGCACGTGAAGCTCTCTGTAACACTGCCTTCATAACTGAAAATCCTGTACTGGTCTGAGTATTGAACAATTGGGCAGACAAAATTAGCACTTAGTCACGATATTTCTTGACCGCCCCCTCGAATTATCCCATCAAGTCGTTGTAAGATAGCTGTGCGGGGTGGAGCAGCCTGGTAGCTCGTTGGGCTCATAACCCAAAGGTCGTAAGTTCAAATCTTACCCCCGCAACCATTTAGAACATTTAAAAGGCCGGTCTTAAGCGACTGGCCTTTTTGTTATTGGGGTAGTCTTCGGCCCACGCCATACCGGTTGCCTTACCCTGACGACCAAAATAGAAAATGGATCATTCATTCGTATTTCTCTTGGTTCTCTAACTTCTATCTCTACTCTTCAGCCTGAATATCTATTTCGCTTAGTTGCCCGTCTTTACCAGGCTTCATGAGCTTTCGCTTCGTTTCCTCTGAAAGTCGAAACGGACTCCAAGGATACTCACATAGGTGATCTAGGATAGGATCACATAAGGACACCAGCGAAGGAAGCCCGCCTTCGCTGCAACGCTCGCCAGCAAAACGAAATTAGCACCACCAGTAAAGCCTATGCGCAAACCGCGCAGATCTGCACCAGTATATTGCCCCGAACAAGAAGACATTAGCTGGAGACGAACGTGACGACAGTACGCAAATGGGTGGTAGGTATATTGATGCTGATTACTCTGGCTTTGGTTCTTTGCTCGGCTGGGTATTGATACATATTTTATACATCCGAGGCTCCTGCAATTCGGCGACTTTGGGATCCCTATGGATTCATTGATAAAACAGGTCGTTTAGTATTAGACCTGCAGAACGAGCAAGGTCCTTTGGTGCGAGGTTACGGACGGCATTCGGCCATTGACTTTATTCCATTTGCCAATTATGTAGACAAGAATGGTAAACATCTTAGAAGCGACTTTAGCTACCTTTTTGCTTCTGATTTTTCTGATGGCATAGCTGCCGTTATTGATATTTCGAACAATGCGGATCGACTCCCGCGTCTTGGAGTTTGGCGACGGCCAGGGGACGACCCCAATTATCGTTGGACCTTTATAGATAAGCATGGCAAAACAAAGTCTGGCCCTTTTTGTGAGGTTCAAGATTATACGCAAGGCCTTGCTGGCGTAAAGCTTGATGGTGAGCCGTTTTGGAAATTTATAGACAAGGTCGGCAATTGTGTCATTTCTGGAAAATTTGAGAAAGTGACACCATTCTCGGAAGACAGAGCTGGAATACTTGTTCATGGGAAATGGGGCCTAATAGATCGAACCGGAAAGCTGGTGCTAAAGCCGAGTTATATCTCGCAGATACACCCTTTTCATGAAGGTCGAGCCTTTGTCGGCAGTGAGTATATTGAGCCTTTCCCATTCTAGAGGCGATTATAGGGGGCGGAGCGAATCGAGATACCGTTGATCGTGGGTCAGCTCTTGGGAGTAAACCAGAGAAACTAACCGAGCTCTTCATTTACACCGAGGGGGTTGGGAACGAGTCTCTCATCGCCCAAGACTTTCGGGACTTTGGAAAAACCCATCCCAACAATATCCCAACTTTTCCCCGGAAAAGATTGGCATGATAAGAAAACGT
>LNEX01000183.1 GCA_001464165.1 bacterium Ga0077546 | reverse complement strand
TGGATAATTTGACGCTGCTCTTGCCCCCGCCAGTCGGTGATCACTACTGTCACTACCTGGTCAAGGTTATGGTTCATCTTCTCAAATGCTAGTGCTAGATTGAGAAAAGTCTTGCCTGTTGAAGCTTCATCGTCAATCAGTACCAGGGTTTTCACTTGGCTGAGAAGCTCTTGATCAGCTTTGCTTTCCGGCACATACAAAATGTGTGACGGAGCATGGCTATGCTCTTCTTTAAAGTCGATGAAGGTTTCACGTTCTAGACGGTAGCGGGTGGAGTGAATGTAGAGCAAGTCGTCACGCTCAGTTCGCTCTTGATAGGCTTCGTAGATACCTTGTCCCAGGCTAATTGCGTACTCGGCCATGCCGACGAATAAAACCGGTCCTGGCAGGTCAGCAGCAAGCTTTTCAGCTAAGAGTATATGTAGCCTGGCAATGTTGCTTGGTTTAGTTGGCATTTCGCGAGCCAGGTAGCGGGAGGCAAACAGAAATCCACGTTTGGGATTGATGCGTGCGGCATACTCACATAAATCACCTAGCGGTAGTTCGCTTTCTTGCACATTGACTTTCAGAGTGCCAGTAGGCATCTCTATCGTTTGAGCCTGAGCTGTTGAAATCATAATGACGGTCCAAGATAGATGATTTTGCAAATTTAACGGGTAGGCCCCTCACGATTGGAGCTCACTTTTGGCTAGACAACACGGAACTTGAGCGTAATTGGCAAAGCTTGATTCTCGCTTTGCCAACGCTTGAGTTCTGATTTACTGGTTGCTTGCACCTACTACTACCGCTGCTTTACCGCAATAAAGCTCTGCTTCCAAGATTGGAACATTGCGAGTTCGTGCCTTTAAAAGAAGGTGCTGAATGTCTGCTTCATTGGAATTGCAAATGATTAGCGCTTGCGGTAGGCGGCGAGTCATGGCGCGGGTTGATTCGCCAATACCAATCTTGATTTGATTGGGGTCAGAAATGTTGAAGTCTCTCATCAAATTTTCGACCGTGCGCTTGGCTAGATTTTGCCTTGATAGGGCTTCTGTGCTGAAGACATTGGCATCCGGAATGTGGTTGGGACTTTCCAAAAGACTCTTCAGAATCACCCAGATTTCGTCAATAAATGAGTTCGTCAGGTCGTGTTCTGTAAGGTTTTCGAGAAGGTATGCTCCGTGAAAGTCTGCGGGGGAAAGTACAGCTGGGTTATAGATCGTGCGAGATACGAGTCCGGAAATGACACCGTTGAAAACCGAGTAAGGCAACAAGTAGTCAGCAAAGTCGGCGCTGAAGTCTGCGTAGCCGGCTAGGTCGGAGACAACCCACAAACTGGGTGATATTTGTGTGCCGTTATCTTCATTAAAAGCTTTCACTGATTCTGCTAGCTGCAGGGTCATGCCGCCTTTGCCTGTCCACCCGTCTACGAAGAGAATTGACTCAGGAGCGTGATTCTCACAGATCCAGGAGAGGGCATTGAGATCGAGCCCGATGACTTTGTCGCGCACAATAGAGATTGAATAGTGATTGCATTTGAGACCTTGCGCTTTTAAGGCGCGGTTTAATAGCGCACCTACTGGTGTGCCGGCTCGGGCGAGGCTGACAATGGTCACTTCATCAAGTTGTCGATATTGTTTATAGGCTTCCTTGGCGAGTGAGGCAAGATCACGGGCGAAGCGGATTTTATTGCTGTTCATGGCCTCACGGTAGAGAGTCAGTTGTTCTGCTGCTGGTGTCTTCTCCCGACTGACACGCAGCCAATAGGGCGCTTCACCCGATTGAATCTCGGCTTCTTGCTTGGCGAGATCGGTGGTCTCAATTATTGAAATTTGCTCCGAGCCTATCTGTTTCAATAAGAATGTGCAATCTTCTAAGTGGTATGAGCCGGAAAAGCCTGGGTAAGTGTTGTTCATGAGATTCCTTTTTGGTTCTTCTAAAGTAATTAAAATTGTTCAACTAGCTTCCAGGTGGAAGAAAATGGCTGCGCTGACTGCCGTGGGTAGAGCCAAAGTAGTCGCGCAATAAGGCGTTGAAGGCTGCAATTACTGAATCTTCTAGGTCGTATGTAAGTTCAGTGCGACTCGTTAGTCGCGTTACGGCGTTTTTCCACAGGCTAGCTGCCTCGCTTATGCTGGCTGAGCTGCGAGTAATTGTTACTTTGCCAACAACTTCGATTTGCACAGTGAGTCGAATTTCTCCCTGGAATTCTTCTACGAAAATCGCAACTTTCAAGCTGGCAGTATTGCTATCAGTCAGCCACTGCTCCTTGTTGCTAGCGAAGATCTCATGCTCTATTAGTGTCGTTTTGGCAATGCCATAAGCACGTTGCCGCAAGAAGGGATAGCGCCAGTTCTTTGGTCCTTCTACTGTTAGGCCGAATGCAGAGAGACCAGTTAAAAGAGCTACTCTGTTTGAGTTTTTGCGTCGCCCCTTGGCTCTGGCTGTGTTTGTTGAATGAGGCATAGAAAAATTCTGAGAAAAGTTTGACAGCTTGCGATTGGCTGAATTTTTCAATCGACCAAGATTAGCCGATGGGCTTTTCCAGTCTTGGAAGGTCAAGTAAATGACAATCGCAAATACTAAAATCAAAGAGATCAGTGCTGGGAACTCCATATAGAGACCAGCGACGATTAGGACCATTAACGTGGCCCAGGCAATGTTCCTTCTTAGATTTGCCACTGAATTGCTCCTAAATTACAAATCTCTTGGCAACGAAGGCCAAAAAAATAAACCTATGAAAAAGAAAGGAAGGCTTCTGTGAAGAAGCCTCCTACTTGTAGCTACAATTCGAAGAGTGATTCAATAGGCGAATTATGAAGCGTCACCGTTGTCTTCAGATGCGTCTACCTTATCTTCAATCTTCGGAAAGAAAATCGAAAGCAACACTGAACCGGCTAGCAGCAATCCAACTACCGACAGTGAGATGGCAACAGGAATCTCAGGTCCATGGACAACTGGCAGCTGGCTAAAATCAGGATTGACTAATGCTATTCCTTTGTTGATCAATTCAATCACATCACCGAAGGAGCTAAGCACAAGCTTTACAGCAATGAAACCTAGAACTAAGGCGATGCCTTCATTCAACCAGCAAAGCATAGGCATGAGTGCAGCCAAGATGAAATACAGCGACCGTAGACCAAGTATAGCAAAGACGTTCGACGTAATAACAATGAACGGATCAGAAGAAACAGCCAAAATGGTGGGAATGCTGTCTGTGGCAAACATCAAATCCAGTGCTTCGACTGAAAGTAATACGACTGCAAGGGGAGTAAAGAATGTTCGTAGTTTGCCACCATTCTCAGCATCGGCTTTGCGAACCGTGAATTTATCTTCGTCGTAGTCATCGGTGATCGGAGCAAATTTTCGAAATTGGCGAACCAGCCAAAGTTGCTCAGGATTAACGTCTTCGTCATCATCATCTGACGTGAACATCTTCCATGCACCCATACCTAATATTATGGCGCAGGCGAAGAGCAAGAAGTGGAAGTTAGCAATCAGTGCAGTACCAGTTCCAAGAATTAAAACTCGGAAAAGTATTGCACCAAGTACGCCCCAGTAGAGAACCTTGTGGTGATACTTTGATTCAACGCCAAAGTAGGCAAAGACCATAATGAAGACAGCCAGGTTGTCAACGGAGAGCGATTTTTCAAGAATGTAGCCGGTCAGGAACAGTCCCGCACTCTTGGCACCGAGTGAATAGCCTACCCAGCCAGCGAAGGCCAGCGAAGTAAGCACCCATACTACCGACCAAATGGCGGCTTCTTTAATGCTAATTTCATGAGCCTTCTTATTGAAGACGCCGAGATCAATTGCCATCATCGTAGAGACAATGGCGGCAAAAAAGCCCCATTGAAGTATCGAATGAGTCATAAATGTCCTGCTAGTTATGAGAGTGTTCGTGTTGAAATGTCTAAAGCGAATGCTATTTCAGACCAAGAGCCTGATCGATTTCTACAAGCGTTGTGGCAATGATTGGGCCACGAGAATCTTTTGCAAGATTATGTGCGAGAACAGATGCTTTTTGCGCGAGGTCAGGGTAAGCGCGAAGCACTTGAAGGTCTTGCAAGAGTGCCACCTTACCGAAGGCATCGGAGGCTTCTGAGACTAAAGGCTGAAGCCGAGCTTCTAGAGTTGAAGTAGTTTGAGCATCAACAAATTCGGGGAGGCGCTTCAGAGTCGTGGTCAATTGATCACTAATCTCGGGAGTTTGACTGGCTACAAGAGCAGCAACTTTTAACAGCGAGTCAGCAAGTGTCTTGCGGTCAAGGCCAACTGCTACAGACGTGACTGTCATTACCGTTAGATCTGCTGCTCGTCGGGTGGCCTTGTACATACGGTAAATTTGCTGCATCCCAAGAAGCAAGTAAATAAGGAATGCGATTGCAACAAGGCCGCGTAAGATGCCAATGGGAGGCAGCAACCATGGTACGACCATGAAAGCAGTTGACAGGACGATAGTGCCATAAGCTAGCGCTTCGGAGTTTGTCCCCCCGATTTTTGAGCGCTTGAAGAACTTACTTAGCTTCTGAGCCGCGAGGAAGGCGCCAAGTAATGCTAGAGACCCGATTGGAATGGCAAGAATCCACATAAAGTTTCAGTTGTTTTTTGATTGAGTTTTGCTGGTGTTCTGAGCGGTTAAGAGGCTTTGAGAAATCTCCATGTGAGAAATAGATTGAGGACTCGAAGGCGAACTCGAAGGAGAACTCAATCTACTTATCACGGCGTGCTCAAGAAATCAGTATGAGAGATAATGTCGAGACGAAATCTAGAGCTTTACGCCAAGAGCAGCTTCGGTCTGACCGGTAGCGCGGAGAAGTTCGCGAACTACATCCTTTTCTTCCTTTGAAAAGTTTCCATCGCTGTTTGCAACAATGATACCGATTTTGATCGCGGTGATCGCGCTATCAGAATTGCCCTGAAGTTTTTGAACCTTCTTAATAAGGTCTAGCCGGGCAAACTGATTAACTGCATCGTCGCAGTAACGGTTGAACAAGTCTCCAAGGTCACGTGCTTTGAATACTTTGAGAGCTTCAATCGACACAATTGCTTGGGCTACCGATGCCTTTTCTTCAGTTGAGATAGATCCGTCGGCTGCTGCAATTAACGCCACAATAGCAATCGTCGCTTCTTTGAAGTTTGTGTTCTGGAATTGTTTGGCGCGAGTAGCTAATTCGGTTCCAGCATTTTTCAAATTATCAAAAAATCCCATAACAGTCTCCTGATTCAATTGTTGTTGTTGTTTGTCCTTCGGCCAACAATATCCTCATATAAGGATTTGTCTGCCTGAAGAAGCTTTCCTTTATCGACTACCTAGAGAATCAACTACACGAGCACGGGCAAGAAAACAGCACTAATCATTCGAAGACAAACGAAACAAATGACGTCAGATGCTCCATCTATATAGATACTGCTGAGGAAATTCCCAGCGAAAAGTGATTTGAATGATGATAGGTATTGTTGCTGGCGGTGTTGTCGAAAAAAACTCAGATAGGGAAATGCGGAAAGATACATTATTGATAGCAAGAAGCGTAGGGCACTATCAATGGTGGCCGTTTCGCAAAAGAGCTAGAGCGAGGGGCCGATAGCGGTGAGGAAAACTCCACAGCTGGATGGTTTGACGCCCTAGACTTGAGTGCCACTAAAAGTTGGCTCGAACCTTACTTGCCTCTCAATCGAAGTCAAGGAGGTTTCTTAGCTCTGCGAGCCCACTTTACTTGTCGTAATGAGCGCCTCGTGTCTAGCTAGCGACCCCTCTATCGGCAACATTAGTCGGGCGTAAGCTAATTGGCTTGGTTTGCAAGATGGCAAGCGCTTAAGCTGGTAGACATACTCTCTTTCATTTAATTTGGAACAAATAACTATTTAGGCCCTAAGCACCAGACTTCAATACATAACTCAAACGCCAGCGGCGTTTGAGTAGGTTCATCTTTGGTTCAGTCTAAGTTCAACAAATCCAAGAATTTTTCCCTTTCACCTATCAGTAGTAATCACCATGAATAATCGCAATGTGTCTCAAATCCCGAATTGGTTCAACTTCGTACCTGCCTTGAAGGAGGTGCAGTCAATGGCTGAACTAGCAGCTCTTTTCACAGCTTGCTTCGAAGCAAGCAATAAAGTCTTGCTTGCCGAGATCGTTTTATTGGGAGGCAATATTGACGGACTAAAGCTGCCTCAAAAGCCTCAAGCGACAGGATCTTGGCACGGCGACCTCGTGCAAGAGCAAGAAACGATACTCACTACATTCGTCTACCGCAATGCCTTGATGGCAAGGCTTGTAGAAGTCGTTGGCGGTTCTCTTGAAGGCATCGAGATGCCAGGCATTGTTGATCTTCCTCAAGATCTGTTGGGGAAACTTGTAGCAACAATGAAGCAAATAAGCTTGCAGATGCGCATCTACAATGTGCTTGAACAGCGACGACTCGATGCCTTAGTTCAAGCAAAAAACACTTAAATTTGACCTTCATCAGCATTCTTTCGAACGGCAGCTTCTCTGCCGGATTGTTATATGGAAAATGCCTTTCCTTTTCGCATAGCAGCGGTAGACCTCGACCACACTCTATTGGGGCCAGATTATCAAATTAGTGAGGAGAATAGAAAAGCAATAGAACTGTTACAACGGCACGGGGTGCAAATTGTTCTTGCCTCTGGTCGATTGTTTCAGCATATGATTGGCTTTCATGACCAGCTAGAGCTTGATACCGAGCTAATTTGCTGCAATGGTGCCATTGTCACGAACCGCAGGCAAGAACCTTTGCAGCAAGAACTTGTGCCCTACCAAGAAGCACGAAGACTTATAGATTTTGGTCTTGATTCTGGCGTTACTGTCTATTCATACTTGCGAGATGGTGTGTATGTATCGTCGCAAGTGCACTGGAACCGCTACGACCAGAGTCACGTTGGCGAGGTTCCGGTATTCTTCCTTGACCCAGAACTAAATGAAGAAAGTGAAGTAACAAAGGTTGTTTACTCACTTCCGGCCGACGAAGTTCCTGGTTTTTGTGCCGCAATTACTCCAGTTGTAGCATCTGGTCTCGATTGCCAAATTACGGGCCCCGAGACTGTCGAGATTGTTTCACTAGGAGCTGACAAAGCAGTTGCCTTTGCCCAATTAGCTACTTATTACGGCTATCACCGTGGCGAAACTTTAGCCTTTGGCGACGGTACCAATGACGCTACTTTGCTTCGCTGGGCTGGTCTTGGTGTGGCCATGGATGTGTCAGCAGCGATCACTATTGAAGCAAGTGATTTGCAGGCCCCTGAAGGCGATTTGAGAACGAGCTTTGCTCGGGCAGTTCAGCTGGTTATCGACCAAATTTATGGCGAGGCTTCTGAACGACTAGCTTCATAACTTTCAAATTTTTATCGACCAGAGCCTGGGCAACCAGATTGCTGGAACGCGGAGCTTAAGGCCATGTCTCGTAAATTGAAAAGGCCAGAGCGAAACTCTGGCCGCCGTTTAATTTCAAGTTCAAATTCTCATTCTGATTCTAACTCAAGTTCGCAAAAGACCATTTTCCACGGGATATTCCGCTCCCTGCGCTTCCGAGATTACCGGCTTTTGTTTATCGGTCAGGTAATTTCAATATCTGGAACTGCCATGCAGAGCATGGCTTTTTCTTGGCTAGTTTTTACTCTAACCGGTTCTGCGCTAAATCTCGGCTTCAATGAATTTCTTTCAGCCTTGCCCACCGTTCTCTTTGTCTATCAAGGAGGGCGTTTAGCTGATCGTTGGAGTAGCAGGCGGGTACTGCTAATCACTCAGACTCTAGCTCTGCTTCTAGCTCTGGCGCTCTTCTTTATTGCTCGCGCTGACTTGATATCAGTGTTTGTTCTATATGGCTTCACGCTGGTGCAGGGTACTCTCGATGCCCTTGAATTTTCTTCAAGGCAAGTACTGGTAAGAGAAACGGTTCCAGATAAAGGATACTTGGTTAACGCATTAAGTCTAACGACTTCATTGCTGCATATTTCACGCATTGCTGGCCCGGCCCTCGCCGCTCTGATTCTGGCAAATTGGGGAGCTTCCACTTGCTTTTTAATCAATGCAGTTAGTTACCTGTTTTCAATCATTACGATTTATTTGATCCGGCTCCCTCGTCGTCAGTCTGCCGGGGTGCCTATGAGGGTTGGCCCATCAAGCTTTCGCGGCATCGTGGGGCGGGTTTGGCGGGAGCCATTTCTCAGAGCAATGATGCAGCTCTATGTAGTGATGGGATTGCTGGGTATTCAATACCTGGTAATTCTCCCGGCCTTTGTCCAGCTGCATTTGCATCTTGCTGCCGGAGCCCTTGGTGGAGTTCTGGTCTTTTCTGCTCTGGGATCTCTAGCGGCTAGTTTGCTTCTGGCTGGTCTCGCCAATACTAAGCGCCTGTCAAAGGGAATTGGTCTGGCTGAAGTCGGTTTTGGTATATCTTTGATGGCCTTTGCTTACGCACCAAATTTGGTATCGGCATTAGCTATTGCACTTCCCTTAGGGCTCTTTCAGACCGCTATGATGAGCGGCGCTAGCTCACTTCTGCAGCAATTGATCTCTGACGAGAGTGTGCGAGGTCGCGTGCTTGCTCTGTTCATTTTCTTGAGTATGGGCACTGCCGCACCGGGCGCTCTTGTAATTGGGCTAATGGCAAATGCTTTGGGGCCGTCTCTAGCGCTTCTCGTGTGCGGTTTCTTCTGCGTCTGCGTTGGTGCAAATTTCGTGCGCATGACTATAAAGTTAGATGCCACCAGAATAAGTCTTTGACTTCTCAATAGGAGTTTGACATGACCTATATCTTAGGCCTAGCACTATTTGCTTTGGCCAACTCGTTTGTGATTATTGGATTTTCGTTCGATAGTAAAGCCCGCAAAGAAATGTATATGCTGGCCTTGCTGATCTTAAGCGCTCGTCGCCGAGTGCTGCAAAATATTGAAGATGCAACATCTACAATCGTCATAGAAGAGGCTGAATCAGAGCTTCTGCTATCGAGGCTCTATATGTCCAGTCGTCATCCGTCTTTTGCTTTTAGTTGTGCTCAAAAAGCCAGGCTGAAACTTGAGGCTGCTATAGAGTTGTCACAGCAGAAAATCTAGTCTTTGACCGTAGCTAGATTTTTTGCGGTGCTCTGCCCTTATGCCGAAATTAGAACCTAACGGTCGGATCGATAGTCACTCAGCAAATGAAGTGTCTGATTCTTCATCAGCCTGGCGCAAGGAATTGTTCGATACAATTCAGCAGCATCCACTACAGACAGGGCTTGCCACGGCGGGCCTGGCCGTTTTGACAATCGGAACGCTACGATATGGTCTCGGTAAGCAAATCTTGCCTCGCTTAGTTGAAGATTCTATTCCAGCCACTCATTTGACCAATGAGGTGGCGGCCACAGCCATTCAAGCCTCCGGCAAAATTGGCGGAAGATGGGGCGTTTTTGTCCTCGATAGTGATAAAATTCCGCCATCACAGTTTATGCGGCAAGTAAAGACACTGGTACCACGAGACCTTTCTGCACAAGTGCAATTGCCAGTAAGTGCTAATAGCTATCTTGAGCGCCCCTTTCCGGTTGGGCCGTTCTCTGTGTACCGCAATCTGGGTGGGGTAAGAAACTCACAGTTGGGTTCAATTTCCCTGGAGACAGGCCAGTTCGCGAAAAATGAAATTTTTGCAGATGGCGAATTTCGACGTGCAACTCTAGCCGAGATAAATCAATTTGAGATTCATCAATTCATTCTCGATTATGGAATTGATGGTGGTCTGTGGCTCGATGCAGCTGCTGCATCTTCATATCTAAAGTGATAGTACTAATTTTCTCTGCTAGGTTCTTTAGAAGTGGTCTGAAATGCCATTCAAAGTTAGTGCGACTTGATTAGTAATTGCTCTTGCGTAATTTCACCATGCGCTAGCTTTAGTGGTGGCATTCCTTAATATCGGCAATTGCCAAGTTGAAAAGTGCGAACATTGCAGTGGTGCAGGCTGTAGCGCTTCGGGCAAGTTCAGACAACTTCTAAAAGCGCCGGGTTGCAAAGGGGTGGCGTTTTCTGATTTAGTGTGGGTATCTCTTTCATTTCTCCAACCACCAGGAAAAACAACAACACCTCATTTGCCACCACTACTTAGTCTTTCCTTTTACCAAGCCACAATCATGTGTCTTGGTATTTGACTGCTGGCGGTTTGTTGTCTGGTGAATGTTGATATTGGTTTGAGATTTTGTCGAGTTTGTTTCATTCAACAAATTAGATAGCATCAAGTTCCAATACATCTGACCTGATTCCACTGGGCTTGCGCTCTGCGTGAGCCCGGCAGAATCAATTCACTAATGAACTAAGGAGTTGTAATGTTCAAATCGAGTCGCTTTCAATGTATGCCATTGCTGCTCCTGTCTCTTCTATCTCTATCTTTAGCCGGTTCTGCTTTTGCGGTTAGTCGTATTACGGTGCAGGTGCCTGTTGATCTTATTACCGGTCATACCGTTGAGCAGAACAACATTGCCAATCGACTGCGCCAAGACACCAAGCCTGGAGCAATCCTCCACCTCTATGTGATTAGCCCAGAGTCTGGTCAAGCGCTGATCTACTCTAGCGTAAAAGGGAAAGTTACTTCCGCCGGCAAACGTCTCACTCCGCGCAGCACTGTCGAAAAGTACGTTACTGGCTCTGGAAAAAACGAAACCACTGTCTATGAGGGACCGCGAGTCGTAATTCAAGGTGGAGAGTACATTACTACCGAAATTTTGCAAGACGACGGTACCTACGGAAACTCAGTGCCCTACTTCTATTGGTTTGATGCCAATGGTCGTTATCACCAACACTTTTTCACTGAAGGTCAGGTGCTGCACATCTCGGCTCAACCATTGGCACAAACATCAGTGGTGTTAAACGTCAGCCAATAGCTGGCAGTTTATTTGACCGCGCTCAACACAATCAAAAGACTGACAACCACACTAGTTAATAACGGATCTCTTCTATGAATCGCACAAAATCTTTGCTCTCACTCAGCTTTCTCACTCTATTAATCGGTGGTTTGGTCGTTTCCTGCTCTGGGTCATATCAGCCTGAGCAGCCGAAATCGGCATCTGGTGTAACTAAGCTCAATGTGAAAGTTCAAGTCGATCCTACCACTGGTCAGACCATTGAGCAGAGCAACATTGCCAAACGGCTCAAGCTCGACAACGCTGTCGGCTCGATCAAGCACCTCTATATCATTTCCCCAAGCTCTGGGCAGGTGCTTCTGTATTCAACGGTGAAAGGTAAAGTTACTTCTTCCGGTAAGCGCCTTACTCCGAATACCATTAACAGCAGTACCTATGGCTTTGAGGTCAATATCGGAGGCGAGAAGCACTACACCTCTGAGGTGCTTCAAGACGATGGCACGTACGGAAACTCCTCTGAGTACATTTACTGGTTCGACGCTGCCGGTCGCTTCCATCAACACTGGTTCACAGGTGGTCAAATCATCCACTTAAGTGATCAGCCCATCGCCGTGAAGAGTGTTGTGCTCAATCTTGAAACCGCCGGCCTCGATCTATGTATATGTTGAGGCGATTGATTCTCTGACCAATTGCACTGTGAAATCAACCAAATTAGTGAGTCTAAAAATATGAGTCGTAATCGTCGCAACCTCAATGATTGGCAACAGCTTGACCCTGAGAACCATAAGGGACCCATCTCTTATATTGTTTCTCTGTTTCTCATCATCTTTGTTTCATTTCTAGGCATTGGTGCCATCTCTTATGTGGTTAGCTACTTTCAAGAAGGCGCTCAGGTGGTAAAAGAAGAATCATCGCCGCGCGCGCTTCTTAAGAAGTACGAATGGTTCAAAGATGCTAGCGCACAGTTAGACGCTAAGAAGAAGAACGTTGAAGCGCAGCAAGTGCGATTGACTGGTTTAGAAGATGCTTACAAAGTTGACGGCAAGCCCCAGCCCCGCAGTGAGTGGGCGCGCACTGACTTAGAAGCCTACAATCAAATCCAGGCTGAAATCAGTGGTATGAAAGCAAGCTTTAACGATCTCGCAGCGCAGTACAACGCGGCTATGGTCAAGATTAACTTTGCTTTCGCAAACGTTGGTCAATTGCCTCAAGGAGCCACTGAAGCTCTTCCTCGCGAATTCAAGCCTTACCAATAAAAGTCTAATTGAGCACCAATTTCTCTCCCTTGAGAAGACATGGTGCTCTTTCATTTCAATCTTGGCGAATTTGCGCACTTACTTACTTTTACTCACACCGCTGAGGTAAATCATGAAAAATTTCAAGAACAAGAACAGTGGAATGACCTTGCTTCAACTACTCGTGTTGATCATCATTATTGGCGTCATTGGTTCGGTTATCTTTCCCGGCCTATACTACCGAGTTTTCGGGCCGAGCTATTACCCCTCCCGATACCACTATCAACATAACCCCGGTTATCGCCAAACCCCATACTACCGGCCCCGTTGGTGGTAGCTAGCGTTAAGGGAATTATAAGAGCATAAGTAGAGCTAACTGCCAAGCCGCGGAGTTGGAGCGTTTAAACGCTTCCAGCTTCGCCGGTGGTGGCAGTTACGAAAAGTTCCAATAAAAGTTAGAGAAAAATCAAACACACGAGGAAGTAAAGGAGAATGAATACTAACAAACTACGAGCTTTCGTTATAGGAGGACAGCCCGTTTCCCAGAATATCCGGCGGCTGTTCGACCATGCAGCCTCTGGGCACAAGGCCGGTTATAAACCACACATTGGGTTAGTTGCTCACGCGGCAAAGGATCCAGTACCTGATGGTAAAACTAGCGCTGCTGATTTTCTGGAACTAGATGCCCGAGTTACAATAATTACCCCAGGTTCTCATAAGAATCTGCCGCCTGACCTTGACGCTATATACATGCGCGGCGGGGATCAATCTCGCATGATTTATGCTTTAAAGCATGATGGCCTTTACGATCAAATTATTGCGGCTGCGGCAAGAGGTGTTCTTATTAGTGGTAACTCCGCCGGCACGGCGGCACTTGCATCAAAAATGATTGCCGGGGGTATGGGGAATGATAAACTCATCGCCTGTGATCAGCTTGAATATGGTCCAGGCCTGGGCCTTATTGACGGATTAATTCTAGACACCCACGTCGATGCCTATAGCCGCTGGACGCGGTTGATGGCTATCTGTGCCGAGAATCCTGGCTTTGTAGTTATCGGTCTGGACGAAAGTACCGCCGCATATATCACGCCCGAGGGAGCATATGACAGAGATGGGGCTTTTATCATTGAGGTTTCAGGTACAAGCCATGTCTATATTTTGAGTCAGGGTAGTCGGTTTTCAACCAATCTAAACTCTTGCGAGCGAGGTGAGGCTGGTCGCAGAATCACCGGACTTGAATTTGACGTTTTTTCCAATGGCGACAGAATCCTAATTCCCGCCAGTCGCAAAGCAAGCGATATCAAATTACTTAAAGCGAGATAGTTTTAGCCTCAATTTAGAGGCAAGAACAGTAGTTAATAGTCGTAGCTCAAATGGTTGAGCCCTCGCTCTTTAGCGTATGACATGGGTTCGAATCCCGTCTGTTCTTTTCGCGAAAACTCAGTACCTGAATTCCAACAGGTATTCGAACTGGTCTGCTTCAGCAACAAAGAAGCAGAACCTAGCATCAATGCTCGCCCACACTGGGCAGCCTGCGTAAGCAGTTTAAAAAGGAAAGAGGATCATGAAAATCAACACTGCATTGTTCGTCGAGTTGATCAATAATTTCTTTTGGCGCGTTGGTTCAGGTGCCGCTGCAGAAGATGTATCTGGAGGAAGTGTAAGCTACGTTCTTGGCGGCATGTCAATTAACCATCCGGTGCATGTGCAAATCTCTTTGGGTGATCATTGCTTCTATGTAAGCTTTGCCTCTGATACTCCCTTTAGTATCGACAAGCGCTTGTTCAACACAGAAACAGAAGCTTCGCGCAAGCAGCTTATCCGTGATATCGAGAAAATTTGCGCGTGGCAGCTAGATTTACTGAGTGCGGGGGTTGAGTTCACACTCACCTTTGGTGGTGCAAAAGCGCGTGCTGGCGGATTTAAATCCCCTGCCCTTGTGCGCACAAAACCACCAGTGTTGACAGCGAAACCAGTGCCTAAGTCGACTCTACCTGCTCCGGTAAAGGGCGGTTCTACAGTGAATGTGCCGCTGGCTCTCCAACGCCCCAAGAAAGTTAGCTAATAGCTAGACAAGGCCTTAGGTCTGAAGGTTTAAGAAGGCCTGACTTGTTCAGTAAGAGCGTAGCTAAAAGTAGAGCTGAATAGATCACGACAAGTGATTTATTCAAGCTCTTTTTTTCTTCTGAGTAGTTAGTAGACCGGTCGGTTTATAGGTTGGTATGCTCAAATTTGGCGATCATGGTTCTTCTAGTTTTATGCTATTGCTCTAATTTCTGGAGCCTCGCGCAAGGTCCGAAGCTTTATATTTATGGGCTGAATGCCCTTTCATCTTGTGGCAATTGATATGGCAGGTTGTTTTGTGATTAGGTTAAGCGCTTCTTTTCACCCTTATATCGATTCCAGAAAACCTTCATCTCAGACATCTATCCATCTGCCTAGCACATTATCTCCCTCATCACCTGCTCATTTTTGAGTTGCGCTTCTATTTTACTTTAGAGCCGTTGCTGTCTGGTGGGGTTCTGTATAGGGCGGTCTTCTCTTTATGAAGGTCTAATTCTGTTCGATTTGAGTCAGTCCATTTATTCAATTCACGATCTTTAGAAATATGTCAAAGAAATTACTTCATGTGATTTGCGATTACAAACTCGGCGACCAAGCATATTCTGAAGTGCTAGCTGCGCTCTATCGGTACTTACCTGATGATGTCGTTGTTGTCCCTTCTAGTGTCGAGTCTTTCGATACTGTCTCGACTGGGTTTACCCTGGCACAGTTGGCTCTGGCTCCAGAAAACATACGTCCATACGAGACATTTGTGTTCGCCAATTGCGCCCCGCGAAAAGATGAACTAGGTTCTCGCTCCAACAACAAGGGTGAAAAACTCGTTTTTGGCTACACTGTAAGCGGTGTTCGCTTTGCAGTTGTTAACAGTGGGTTTTCTCTGTCGTTCGTGCGCAAAGAAATCGTGGAGTTATATGCTCTCAATGTTGAAGATGGAACATCTCAGTTCCGTTCTCGCGATGTATTTCCTAAAGCTGTAGCTAGTCTCTTAAGCGGTGATAAGCATCTTTTGAAAGAGCAGCTTTCGCTTGAAGATATCCCGCTGCCCCCTGCTGGTGCGGTTGGGTACATAGATAGTTTCGGCAATATCAAGACGACAATTCGTGTTGCTAGCCCATTAGGGTCGTTGATACTTACTCGACAAACTTTAGAGATCAAAATTAACTCAGAAACACACATAGCAACAAGCGCTTTAGGTAGTTTCTCTGTAGCCCATGGTCAATTGGCTTTCGCCCCTGGCAGCTCGGGACACAGTGATCGCTACTTTGAGATCTTTCTGCGTGGTGGGTCTGCGGCTGCATTATTTGGCTACCCCGAATCT
>LNEX01000182.1 GCA_001464165.1 bacterium Ga0077546 | reverse complement strand
CTTTTTCCCACAACCTTGCGGTTGTGGTTTTTCTTGAATATAACCGCATTAAAGCTCTTGTTTCTCAAGATGGTGAGGTTTCTCTTAGCGAATTAGTAGGTGATGAGTGGCAGCCAATCGTTGGCGCGTATGCCTATCACCTAACTTGCATTTAAGGTCTAGTAATGTTCCAGAAGGGCTCTTCAGCCCTTCTTATCTTAATCTAGCAAAACTATGAAACCACCACGTTCTAAAACACCACTTGTGATTCAGCAATTACAGTGGATTTTTCAGCCTACTGCATATCTGCAAAATTACAGCAGAGAATTTGGGCCAATATTTTCTGCCATGTCTGACCGCATGGAGGTCGTATTTGTCTCTGAGCCGGGTGCCTTGAAGCAGATCTTTACCAATGAGAAAAAGTCTTTTGGCGCATCCGGAGAAGCAAACAGAGTGCTTTTGCCTCTGATTGGGCCGAACTCACTTTTAATGCTTAGCGGCGAGCAACATCGATCTGCGCGCCAACTGCTAATGCCAGCTTTCCATCAAGAAAGCATGAGTTCATATTTGGATATTATTTCAAGAGTAGCAACTGAGAAGTTTGCAGCACTGCCCAATGCCTCTAATTCCCCGGTAGCTATGCGCACAGTGATGCAAGCGCTTTCGCTGCAGGTCATTCAAGAGGTTGTCTTTGGCTTAGATAGCCAGACAGATCAACTACGCACAGCTATTGCCAATCTGGCCGACATGGTTTCTTCGCCATTAGTTGGACTATCTTTGTTTCTGCCCTGGCTTCAGCAAGATTTACTAGGCATCAGCCCGTATGGCAAATTGCAAAGACAAATTGCTGCTACCGATGATTTGCTTCTTGATGCCATTGAAACCCGTCGGCAACAAAACGATGAAAGTCGCCGTGACATTCTTGCATTACTGCTTGCCGCTCGAGATCAAGAAGGCCAGGGTTTAAACAACAGTGAATTACGCGATGAGCTAACGACAATGTTGCTGGCTGGTCATGAGACTACTGCCACAGCCATGTCGTGGGCTGTTTATCATATCTGTCGACACGAAGAAGTGAAGGCAAAACTGCTAGCCGAGCTTGACTCGCTATCAGCAGACGCTTATGCCATGCAGATTTTTAAGCTGCCATACCTCACTGCCGTTTGCAATGAGACATTGCGCCTTACACCGGTCGTGATAAACACTTCGCCACGGGTAACCCAAGAGCAAGTTGAACTATGCGGCTATAGTCTTGACGCAGGCACCTACGTTGTTGGCTGTATATATTTGCTTCACCAGCGCGAGGATCTCTATCCGCAGCCCCATGTCTTTCGCCCTGAGCGATTTTTAGATAATAGTTTTAGCCCCTTTGAATTCATGCCATTTGGCGGTGGGGCGCGGCGATGTTTGGGTGAGATGCTCGCTAATTTTGAAATGCGTTTGGTGCTCGCCAATTTGTTCAAGAATTTTGATGTTCGCTTAGTTAGCAACCGCGAAGAGGTGCCTCGCAGAAGAGTGGTAACCCTGGCTCCGGAACACGGTGTCAGTGTAATTGTTAATTGGCGTGAATAGTTTTTATGCTTGCCTACGATATCAGAGCCCCTCCTGCTTAGTTCTTGTGCGGGTTCTCTACTCGCTCTTGCTTTTGATCAACGCTTGCAAATTCAATTCAACAACAAGTTATAAACATGATCATCGAAAACTCATTGACGTCTTCTTCTCTTGATTCTCATGCATTAGGCAAACAGCACCTTCAAGCTGCTACTGCTGCGCTTAACAAAGGGAATGTTGAGGATGTGCTCTATTACCTTGCTACCGCTCAAGAATTACTTGATCCGAGCAGTCATCGTCGTCCTGAGATTGCCGAGGCGATCGCGAAACTGAAGGCGGCTCCTGAGAAAATCCATCAGCCAGTTTCATCGCTTGAACTTGAATTAACTGCAGAGGAAGCCAGTGCTCAGTTGGAGAAGCTCTTTGTTGACGACTATCATCATGCCGCTAATTTAGTTCGTCAGCGACTCTCTGACGGTAATTTTTGGGAGCTAGACGCTTTCTTTGCTGGGCCTAGTATGCTCCACTATGTCACCATCACCCATGCCTCTCCAGAGACAATCTTTCCGCTCTTATTTGTTGTAATCGATCACTACACTCGCGATGCTTGGTTCTTCTCGAGCTTTTCTGGTTGTGTAGATAAGGTGCGTCATCTTATTAAGGTGTAGGCATAAGTAAGTAAATCCACTTTAGGTTAGGAATATGCAGGCGGGCAACCGCTCTGCTGTTCTTTGGGTTAACTTTTGAGGGTACTTTTGTAAGGAAGCCTCATTGTTGAAAGGCGGAAGTCTGATTGAATAAATTAGGAGTATGAAAGTTCTATGCCATTGAAAAATTTTAGTAGTGAACAGATCAAGGCTGCTGCCGCCTGGTGCTATCAATTTGCCGTTGCTCAGGGCGTTTTTCCTGACAATCACTCTTGTCTAGAGCAAGCCACGCAGGCCTTTGCCGACGAGTTTACCGCCTTCTTACAATTAAAAGACGAAGGCGAAGCCTATGATGAGTTCATGGATGTTTTTTCCGGATGTATACGTATTAATGAGCCTACAGCCCACGGTCCAAGTCTTATGTCTCGTGCTATGCAGCGTATCCGCCCTTATGTCCAAACTGATTCTTGCTGGTCTGGCTATGGCGATAAAATCTGGTTTAGTCCTGAAGGTGAAGTTTTCGCTGCCATGAGTATGGCCACACCCGAGCGAATCTATCCCCGCGACCAATAACTGAGCAATGCATGCTTAATTGTTATGCGGCTGAGCCTAATCGCACCAGCAGTAAATCCACTTTAGCTTGGCTTATAGGCCAATTTTGTATATGGGAATCACACAACAGACTGGGTTTTCTACAGCGACTTCAGCAGTTGAATTGCCGTCTTGTGATCAATTTATTTATCAGCACGGAGAGCTGCTCCTAAAAGCAGACATCACTAAATGTGGTGCGGTGGCGTTTGAAGATTGGGTGGTGCAAGTGCGGGTTGCCGTTGGACAGGGCCAGTTTATTGATTG
>LNEX01000181.1 GCA_001464165.1 bacterium Ga0077546 | reverse complement strand
ACTTTGCTGTTTTTTTGTTTTTATTACTTCTTCATATAGTATTCCAAGATTCAAAAAAATCTGTCGCTAGCTTCGCAGCCATCGTACAGATTTTTTAAGTGTCGTCTATTGCTCTCATAGTATCTCTAATGCTTTCAGCTCAATTTAACTGGGCCAAGAATTGTTTAATTGCACCGGTAAATATCTCCTCGTCAGCCAGATCAATGTTGACATGACTAGAACGGGGACAAACGACAAAGCGCTTGGGACCGAGAGCACGACTGAACATTTCACGCGAATGATCAATGTCGATGATACTATCCACAGCACCATGCAAAATTAAGAGTGGCACATGAGGCCGCTCAAGAATAGCGACATTGTTGAGAGCTGGGCCATGGGGAAAAAGCCAACTGGGATAGATTTTCAAGAACGGCACATTTTCGTGAGCGATGCGCGGCAATGAAGCAAATCCTGATTGCAGTATCAAACCTTTGGACCAACGCTCAGTAGAGACATGAGAGGCCACTGTGCTGCCCAAGGAGATGCCATAGACGACAATTTGCTCGGCACTGTACCCCAGCACATTGACCAAATAATCATAAGCACTGATACCGTCTTCGCAGATGTGGGCAATGGTTGCCACACCTTCACTCTTACCAAAGCCACGAGGTTCGTAAGTAAAAACAGAGGCGCCAGTGGACAAAAGCAATTTGATAAACTCTAGTCTTTTAGGAATATCACCAGCGTTTCCTGGACAGACAAGAAGAACTCGGTTCGACTTAAGACTGCTGTTAACGAGGTCTCTGCGCACACTATCAGGTAATTTGAAAATCCAGCCGCGCAAATTACTGCTGTCTTTGGCTTTGAAAAGACATTGCTGGTTTGGCACAGCCTTGAAGCTATTTAAATGCTCGATATCGAGCTTGGTGCCCCGTTCTTTGTCTGGATGAAACAGTTTGTGGGTGTAAAGCCCAGGCAGCATTCGCGGAGAAAGTGCTAGGTACAAAATGATCAAAACTGCAAGAGTTCTGATTGAGCGGCGCAGCCACACGAATACACGCAATGGCCTGATGGTCATAGCACCAGTTGATTTTGATTTCATAACTTTAGGTTTTTAAATAAAAAATGCGAACGCTTAGGAGTTCCGTTCATCTTTGAACATAGCGCTGATTAAAGCCCACATAGTGGCGGCGCAAAGAATAATAACTGCGGTGTTTGATTGGTTTTAAGTGGTTTGGTTCTAAATGGATTGGTTGAGATTTCCTACAGCTAAAAGAAATGAATATTTGAAAGAGAGATACTGTCAGCTTATGGAACACTCAACACCCGAGTCAAAGCAATTGCCCACTGCAAACACGAAAAGCCTACCTACACGACTAAAGCAGTTAAGTAGGTACAAGGCTGGCAGGCCTCGCGCGAGGCAAAAGTGACCGTTTCCTACTGGGTCTATTCAGCCATAAATTCATCAAACTTATTTATAGTCTTCGCTCTAGAGCGCAGGCCACCCGGTTGAACGCGGGCGTCTTCTTGCTCTAACTTAAGCGCTTCCTTTTCACGATTGGTTGCTCGCAGGAGAAAGGCATAATTGAGTCGACTGCTGCGATAGCTGCTATTCGAGCGACTATTTGGGTCAAGCTTAATTGAACGTTTATACAATTCTTCGGCAAAATCATAATTCCGCTGCAACCGGTACATGGTCGCCAACGTGTTTAGTTCTCTGGCAATAGCTTTCGAATGATCGCCTTTGCGCTTCTCAAGCAAAGAAACAACTTCGTTGTAGTACTCGGCTGCTTCAGCAAATCGAGACTGGTGCTCGCAGCACAAACCGAGATTATTCAAAGAATCAATGCGAAAGTCATGGTCAGCACCAAGATTTTGACGGTAGATTTTCTCTAGCCTACGGTAAAGAGGTTCGGCTTTAACATAGTTCTCCTGCTCCCGGTATACCGAAGCAAAATGAGTCATTATATTGGCTACCTTAGGGTGGTTTTTACCGAATTGTCTTTCAGTTTCGGCTATCTCCTTATCAGCATTCTCAACAATTGAATCCCCCAGAATTTCAATCTTTGAATGCAGGGCAGAAGAGGTACTAGGTAGATCCGTTATCTTAAAACTTGGCGCCTTTGAAGCTGACGGGGCATCTTGGTCTTGAGCACTGTCTTGTTCTCTTTCTGTGATTGGGGCGCTCAACACGAAACCTAGAGGCAGGACCTCACCTAAACCAATTTTGCCCCCAAAGCTTAGAACACAAATACCAGCTAGCGCAACTGTTAGCAGGAGAGAACCAAGCAGCGCCATTCTCACGGGTCCTCGGCTCAATACGCCGGCTCTGTTAATTTCGCTCGAAACTTCCGCTACACTTGCAGTCCCTCCATTTGCCGCCCGCTGTGGATAATTCTGCGAGTATGTCAGTAAATCACGACCTTCTTTTACCCGCACAAGATCAAGAGCAAGTTCTTTAGCAGATTGATAACGTTCCTGAGGCAATTTCGCCAGACACTTTGCTATTACTAAATTGATGGCAGTCGAAAACTGAATGTCACCAGGCATATCCGACAGCTCCGGCGGCTCGTCCTCTTGATGCATCAACATAGTTTCGAACGAATTGCTACCGTCGAAAGGTACATAACCAGTCAGGGTCTCAAAGAGACTACAGCCAAGCGAATAGATATCAGAGCGAGCATCAATTTTCTCGCCCGTGCATTGTTCTGGGCTCATGTAGAAAGGGCTGCCAAA
>LNEX01000180.1 GCA_001464165.1 bacterium Ga0077546 | reverse complement strand
GAGCGGCTTGTTTGTCACGCTGCACTATTGCGGCCTTTAAATGGCTCAGACGCTCACTAGCGGTGCCGTATTGAGCGGCACCGAGAGTCAAGAGCTCAAGGCGCTCTAGACGTTTCTCTATTGGGTCGTGACCATAATGATGGAAGAAAAAGCGGTTTTCTAAAACAAGAATCTCTTTATCAAGGGCTTGTTCACTCAAAGTAGATGCTTTATCGAGGGCGCTGGAACCAGTTTTATCAGCAGTTTTATCAGCAGTTTTAACGCTGAATTTTTCGCTGTCTTTTGCCTTCAAGGCTAAAGCTCCGCTTTGTACAAATAGACTGCAAGCTAAAGCAATAACCCAAGGGTGAGTAAATTGTCGTAACTTCATCTCTTTATCGTCCTGATTGCTTACCTATTTCAGCATAGCAGAGATGTCAAACTACGCTTTCCCGACATCCCAAGCCATGTCATACGAGTAACTCCCAAATCAAAAACCGCTCCCAGGTAGTTTCAACTACTAGAGGAGCGGCTTTAGTTTCTTAACCTACGAATTTGTCAACGGCAACTAATCTTCGGAAGCACGAAACTCTGCGTCGACGACATCGTCGCCAGAGCCTTGGTATCCGCCACCCTCAGAACCATTTCCGCCGCCGTTACCTTCGTAACCGCCGCCATCATAGCCGGCTCCACCTTCACCACCATCACCACCGCCATCACGCTGGTGAGCGGCTTGTTGCAAGAGAACAAGTGCTCCTCTGAGTTCGTTCATGATGCTCTTGATTGTTTCGAGATCGGCTTCTTCTTTGAGTTTGTCGCGAAGATCGCCAACGAGCATTTCACAACGCGATTTTTCGCCAGGAGTAACGCGATCGCCGAGTTCTTTGACTTGTCTTTCAACGGCATAACAGATGCTGTCTGCTTCGTTTCTGACGTCGGCTTCTTCTTTGCGCTTTCTGTCGTCCTGTGCATAAGACTCGGCTTCGCGAATAGCGCGCTCGATGTCTTCTTTGCCCAGGTTGGTAGAAGCGGTAATAGTGATGCGTTGCTCTTTCCCGGTAGATTGGTCACGAGCTGTGACGTTCATAATACCGTTGGCGTCAATATCGAAAGTAACTTCTACTTTGGGAACGCCACGCTGAGATGGTGGAATACCATCGAGACGGAAGTTACCTAGTAGTTTGTTGTCGCGAGCCATGGGGCGCTCACCTTGGAATACATAGATGTCTACTGCTGTTTGGTTGTCATCAGCAGTGGAGAATACTTCTGTTTTGCGAGTTGGAATTGTAGTGTTGCGATCGACCAGTTTGGTCATGACACCACCCATGGTCTCAATACCGAGCGACAGAGGGGTTACGTCGAGGAGCACAACGCCCTTAACTTCACCGCCCAATACACCGGCTTGAATAGCAGCGCCAACGGCAACCACTTCATCAGGGTTAACGCTCTGGTTAGGCTCTTTTCCGCCTGTTACTTGCTTAACAAGCTCTTGCACGGCTGGAATACGAGTAGAACCACCAACCAATACAACTTCATCGAGGTTGTCATAAGTCAGTTTGGCATCTTTAAGAGATTGTTCCATCGGCATGCGGCAACGCTCTACCAGATGTCTGGTTAGCTCGTTGAAGCGCGAGCGCGAGAGCTTCATCTCAAGGTGCTTAGGACCAGAAGCATCAGCGGTGATGAATGGTAGAGAAATATTGGTTTCAGTAACTGAAGAGCATTCGATTTTGGCTTTCTCAGCGGCTTCAGTCAGACGTTGTAAAGCTTGTCTGTCTTTGCGCAGGTCAATGCCTTCTAAGTTCATGAACTCATCGGCCACCCAGGTCACGACACAATGGTCGAAGTCATCTCCGCCTAAGTGAGTGTCGCCTGATGTTGACTTAACTTCGAAGACGCCATCGCCAACTTCTAGAATAGAAACGTCGAAAGTACCGCCGCCCAAGTCGAATACGAGAATAGTTTCGTTGTCTTTTTTATCTAAACCGTAGGCAAGTGCTGCAGCCGTAGGCTCGTTGATAATACGGAGAACTTCTAAGCCAGCAATTGTGCCCGCGTTCTTTGTTGATTGCCGCTGAGAGTCATTGAAGTAAGCAGGAACCGTGATTACAGCTGACGTTACTTTTTCACCCAGATACTTTTCAGCATCTTCTTTCAACTTACGCAAAATCATCGCTGAAATTTCTTCTGGCGAATATTCCTTGCCTTGAATGGAAACCTTACATCCGCCGTCAGCGCCTTCCTTAACTTTGTAGGAAACAATCTTCTTCTCTGATTCAACTTCAGAGAAGCGACGTCCGACGAAACGTTTAATTGAATAAACGGTGTTCTCTGGATTGAGCACCGCCTGACGACGAGCAAGCTGTCCAACGAGACGCTCACCAGATTTGGTGAAGGCGACCACCGATGGAGTGGTTCGACCACCCTCGGCGTTGGAAACTACGGTCGGCTGACCACCTTCCATAACCGCGACCACTGAGTTGGTTGTGCCCAAATCAATGCCTACTGACTTACCCATATACTTTGAAACTCCCTTCGGACCTACTTGAAAGCTCAGGCTGGAGACCCCAAGAAATTATACTTGGGATAGCCTCGTGATCTGAGTCCCAAAACTACAGTTTTCCGCACGTTGAATCCTTAACAACCAAGAAAATGGCGATTTACCCAACGTAACTCTGGTAATAGTCCCATGATGCCAATTCGGCTGGGCTGTGAACTGAAACATATACAAAGATTCATATTCGCTAATTCAACAAATTTCAAACGCTTATTTTGCCGAAATTATCTTTTCATTTGCAAGCCAAGTTGCAAAGCTAGTTACGAAATCAGTTGCAAAGATAGGCGAGCAGGGCAGAAACGAGATCTTACTGCGGCCTTGCCGGCTTTGCCAAAGCCAACATCGCCCCTAGCGAATTGCAGTCATCAGGAACAGAGCCAACACCAACCGAAGCCACAACAGGGCTGCCGCCAAATTGAGAGCTAAGAGGGGTAGTCATGAGCATTTCAGCCATCCGACCAGCAAAATTACGCGCAGAGGTGCTTTCGGTCTCCGGCAACAGTAAGGCAAAGCCAGAGGCTTCATAGTGAGCAAACGAATCGGTCTTGCGCTTCATTTTATTAACTCTCTCAGCAACTTCTCGAATAGCACCAAGGGGAAGCGGCTGCGACGGGCTAGCAGGATCGGCAGAGCGAATACAGAGCTCCAGTAAAATCACCGAAACCGGACGGCCAAAACGTTCGAAGCGATGAAACTCTCGCTCTAATAGATAAAGAAAAGCTTGCTGTGAGTAAATACCGCTATCTTCACGCCGCAAATAACGCTCTGCTTCACGAGCTTGACTCCAGTCAATATCGGCCTCTTGCATTGGCTTCTCCGACGAATCCGGAAGCTCGTCGGCAAACGTAACCAGATTGCAAGTGGCAAAGTTAAATATTATCGGCACCCACTTCTGCTTACTAACATTGCACTTGCGCAAGATGTCGATTAATCGACTTTTGTTATCAATTAGCTGATACATGCGCTTCTGCAAAGCCATGTCAGCTCCTGTGCCTTTCTCTAGCAACTGCTCAAAAAGCTGCTCAGTAATAGATGGATGATTGCGCAGCAAATAACTTTCATCGCGAATATTTTTTTGTTTGAGCAACTGACGCTGGTCGTCAAGGGCTGCGCCTTCCATTAACATCATGTCGAGACGCTTTCTAATGGTTACGGTTTCAAACTTGGCCTCGGGGTAAAAGCGAAACTCACCTTCTTCCCAACCAACTAGCTCAATCAGGGCTGACGAACCCTCGAGATCGCCGAGGGTGCAATGAATTGGATTGCCATCATCAAAATAAACAGTGGCGTTTTCGCTGGTGGTCTCAACTTCAAGCCGACCAGTCCCCTTACTCATACCAACAGATTGCAGCACGTTTGGCATCTGCATATTCTCTAGGTTACCTTCTAAGGTAGCTTTGCCGCGCACTCGACCGCTGGTCGACTGACTGTCGTAGCTCTGGGTAACGGCTTGCTGTGCCTGAGAAACAACTTCTAAAGCCGGAAATTGGGCTGTAATTAACTGGTGAATAAAGGCAGGGTCTGAGGAAACTTGGTCCCAAACGAGCATCAAGTTGCCCTGATCGCCACGATAGAGCGCCCAGTGATAATCTCCCTTACCCCGATCCTTGAAGACAGCCAGCAACAATTCTTCTGGCGCATCACCAAAAGGGAGCTGGGTAGTATGACCCGGTTCCTTGAGGCTCGCCGCCAACATGTTCTGCAATTGTTTGAGTGAAGGCAAGCTGATCTGCTTAGGCAGATTGGTTATGCTCCGCTCTTCAGGCTTCTTTCCAAGCACGCTCTATTTATCCGATTACCTATGTAGATGCAATTTTTGATTACTGTTGCCAAAATTCTAACAACAGTAAGCTTACGCCTATCTACCTTTTACCCGCTTTTATCCGAAATACAAAATTTGCCATCAAGCTTCAACGGCAGGCAAAACTTCACCTATGGCCAGGGCCCTGACATCAACAACTGAGCACGTATCTCTAGCCAAGTTGAGCAAGTCAGATGACTGATAACGAAAGAAAACTTGCTCTTTGAGTGGCTGCCAATGCATGGGCACCAGTCGCGTCGCTTTGATTTCCTCTGCAATTCTCAAAGCTTCTACTGGCTTGGCTGTAGCGTACTTGCCGCCAATGGGCAACAAAGCAGTGTGCACAGTTTTTCCGGCCAACGCCTCGGCAATCAGTGGCGTATAAATTGTGGCACCAGCATGATAATAACCAGCAAAAAGGTACCCATTGACAGGTTTACCCGGAGCCCGACTGCGAGCAAACAAAGCCATTATGGTTTTGCCTAGACGATTGAGGGGGTGGTGAGCCGGAACGGCTAAAATCTCCAACTCCTTGAAAACGATGGTCTCGCCATGGTCAATTGCAATAAGTTTATCTAGTGGAATTTTGCGCCGCTTGTGCAACCAGTGCATAAGTTTCGCCGGACCAGCAAAATGACAACCCCAGGTGTCATAAAGTTTGCGCGCCATCAAAGCACCGTGATCGAAGTGGCCATGCGAGAAAAGCACAAGGTCAGCCTTTGGCAATTTGGCCAAATCTACAGGTGCTTGTAAATAGGGGTCTGTATAGATACAAAGGTTGCCAATTTCAAACTTGACTGCGCTATGTCCTAGAAAGGTTAGATTCAAAGCACTTCTCCAGAGGACTCCTCTTAGTACAATCAGAGCCTATCAATTATCCACACCCTTTCAGGTTCTATGACAATGAGAAGACCGCTAATTTTTCTTTCAGGCCTCCTAGCTCTCACGCCAATTGTATCCGCAACTTGCGGTTGGAGGACAAACGCGGCCGAAGCTACCCCTCAGCCCAAAGAATGGGTCAAGTATTTGAACCCAATGCCACGCAAGAACTACAGCTTGAACGAAAGCCAAGATAGAGCAATTAAAAAGAAAGGTTTTAAAAGTGTAGTGATAGCAGGGGCGAAACCAGTTGCCAATCGCGAACTAGGCTTCTTCGCCCTGCTCGATACTGCCACCGTAAATAGTGAACTGACCACTAGCACCGGCATGATCGAAAAACTACTTGACAAGCCGGAAGTCAACGGCATCTCAGTAATAATTCCCTGGCGTGACTTAGCGCCAGAAGAAGAAAAATACGATTGGTCAAAAATAGAAAAACTTCTAGCGATTTGCAAACAGAAAAATAAGACTTTAATTCTCCGAGTTTCAACATGCGGCAGCGACAACTCGGTTGAGTCGGACACCCCAAACTGGATATACGAAGCGGGAGTAAAATCTCTTACTTACAAAGGAACTGACGGCAAAGACCACAAGATGCCAATCTTCTGGGATTCGACCTATTTAGCTAAGTGGGGCAACTTCGTCGCCGACCTTGGTGCAAAATTCGACAAGAACGAATCGCTACACAGCGTCGGCATTACTGGCGGTGGCATCCTAGGGGGCACACCAGTAGTGCCAGAGATGAGCCAACCTCAAAACAAAGAGACCTATAAGGTATTGCAGGACCAATTAACAAAAGACCACGGCATGAGCCAGAGACAGCTAGTTGAGCATTGGAAGTATGTCGCAGACATTTTCCCCAAAGCATTCCCTACAGCCCGTCTCAATTTTGATATTGATCCAACTACACCTAATCGGGCCGGCCAAGATAGTCTCGATGAAATTTCAGACTATCTGGTATATCGCTATGGTCAGCGCATTTATTTAACCAGACAAAATATTGCAGATGCTAAACATGGCTTTGACCAATATCGCGTCTTGCTCAAGTTCCACTCTGACACTTTGACCGGCTATCAACTGTTGCCGACGGTTACTCCTGAAGAAATGACAAAGCTGGCAAAAAATGCGTTAGATGATGGCATCAGCTTTGTTGAAGTTCCACCGAATTTGCTCAATACAGATTCAGAAGCAGTGAAGAAAGCTCTTGAAGATATTCGTTCTCATCTAGGCTACCAACTGGTATCACAGAAAGTTACAATTCCAGCTGAAGTTAAAGCCGGTGAAAAACTAAAAGCATCATTTACTTTCAGCAATCTTGGCGCTGCTGGGGCACTTCGCCCAGTACGCAACTTAGATCGTGACGTGCCATCTTCTTATATTGTTCAAATCGAATTGCGCGATGCTAGCGGTAAAGCCATCGCCTTGATCAGACACACGCCAGGCATGCCCACCAACAAGTGGAAATCTGGTCAGCCCATTACCTGGGAATCAGAATTAGCTACCAAATCGATTAAGCCCGGTGAGTACACCGCCTATTTGTCTGTAATTGAGCCTGAAACAAAGCGCAAGCTGCAAATACTCAACGCCATCTCGACCGAGACACCAAGCCCAGAAACTGCCGTAAATGTCGGCAAACTCAAAGTGCAATAGCTTGGAGCCAAATCAAACCGCAATGTCAATGATCTTGTGCCTTGCACAACCCTGTATCGATGGCGGGCCCTCGGCTAGTCTATAGGAAATAAATTTGGAACTATCACTGTCTCTCCCCGTCTGACAACTGACACGGACAAAGGAACAGTAAAATGAGAAGCAAATTTATAAGTATATCGACTACATTGATGGCGCTCCTAGCCGTGGCCGGTATTGCGGTCTCTGCTCCGGCTGAGGCCAAAAACAATGACCAACAGAAAGCATTGAATGCCATCGCAATGCAGAACTATTTAAATCAACAAGCTCAGAACGGGCCTCCACAGAACCAATATGATCTGAATATCTCCAACCTACAGAAGGGTGGCTACCTGCCCGGCGGTACACCAAACTACAACTATGGTGCCTACAACAATTACGGTGTCAACTATCACCGACATGGTCACCGCAGGCCTTATATCAACCCAAACTACACCAACGGCAACTATAGCAATGTCTATGATGCTAATGGCTACAACGCCAATGGCTTTAACGCCAACGGCTACAATATCAATGGCCAGTACGCCAACGGCCAATACGCCAACGGCTACAATACCGGCAGCCTAGGAACGAGAATTATCAATAAAATTCGAGGCTGGTAAGGCTCGACCTGTCTGCTCCAGCTAAAGTAAGCTAAAGAAAAAAGCGTGTATATACACGCTTTTTTCTTTTAACGACCAGAATCAGTAAGAATTTGTCTTGAGACTAAATACCGAAAAACCACCGTCATAGACACAGAGGGCAAGCGATTCCTAAATATTATTTCGCCAAAATGCATCAGGATCATTCGTGCTTTGACTTGTATTTTGACTCTTGCTCATATTTTTGTCTTTCATTTTATCTGGAGCAGAATCTTTGACTTGATCTAAAAAGACGAGAGTTAGGCGAGCAACAGAGGCAAGCTCACGGGAAGACAAATTACTTCCATTGGTGTTGAGCAATGAGGCCGCGGCCGGTAAGATTTTCTCAAGCAGCAAGAATGCAACATCCGGGTGAGAATCGACTACTTGGTTCGAGCCCGACATAGCCAAAAGAGCACTTTGAATTTTTCGCAAATCCTCAAGCTGATTGCTCCACTCGTTGCCACCATTCTCAATAACTTGAAGCATCGACTCGACAGCTTGCTTAAAGCGCTCAACCCAGCCTAATAGTTCACTCCAATCTCTATCAAGATTGGCTACATTACTTACCCAGGCC
>LNEX01000179.1 GCA_001464165.1 bacterium Ga0077546 | reverse complement strand
TATTGTAATTGACTGAATAACTTGACAGCGGTTGATTATAGGCTATGGCCCGCCCCGTTGACTGGGCAGAGGCAACTTGCCTAGACCCAAGTGATATCAGGATGGTAGAGGCTAGAACAAAGCAATAGATAGACTTGAGTCTGGATTCCATCGAGAGAGATTCCTTCAGCGCAGTGGGATTGCTCTCAAGTTAGAGACTTAATTGTGACCATTCCATGGCCAACGATGGGAGAAATACGAAATTGAACGTGACTCCTGCATGAGTCTCCGGGCGGGCGCAAGAGTATTTCAATTCATCTTTGAATCGCCGCGATTTGATATTGCTGATTCGGAAGAAGAATCAAAATTAAGCGCAAGTTTCTAATTTGCATTGGTTATCTTATATGCGCTTGCGGAAGAGCGCCTGCATCTGATTGTCGATGATGCCAGGCTTGCGCAAAATGTTGAAGCTGCAGAGATTGTTTCACTCCATTTGCTTGAGCGAGCAGAGGCATCTGTGAAAGCGTCCTGATTTCAGATTTGTCTTTGATTTGGCTGGAGCTGCTCTCTATCCGTTTACGCCGACTTATGCTCACTACTTAAATCAACAGTCATACTAATAACCGAAGATGAGCGCTTTAGCCGATTTACTGGATATTTCGAATGGCGGAGAAAGCTGAGCATTTTGCTATTTTCTGGCATGATGTAACAGACAAACTCAGAAACACCCTTGGTGATGGCTATTTGCGCTAGATTGTCGAGCAGTATGTTTCCGAGGCCTTGGCGTTGATAATCTTCGCCTACTAGCAGGGCTAGCTCGGCACCGCCGGTGCCTTCGTCTTCAGTTTGAGTAATGTAGCGGCCAACAGCAATTGGAGTTTCTCTATCGTCGCACAGGCTGACGATCAGGCCAATATGGCTGTCAAAATCTATTTCTGTAAAATATTTGAGTTCTTGGCTGGTAAGCAATTTCTTGGCGCAGAAGAAACGGAAGTAACGCGACTCGGCGCTAACGTCTTTCATTAGTTGCTGCAGCAAATCTTTATCGCTGGCCTTGATGGCTCTGACGATTACTGCTGTGCCGTCTTTCAAGCGGTCTTTGGCGGCATACTCATGGCTGCCATTAAACATTGGGATTCCTTGAACAAAACAATTGATCGCTATCTGAACAAGAATCTTTGTATCAGCTTTGAGGTTAAGGTGACACTAAATTCCTTCACACTTGTCACATTGGCTCAAACCAGGAGACCAAACCAATTGCACAACAATGGCATTGCCATTGACTTCGGGCTCGATTTAAAATGCTTCAGCGTTAGACAGTAGACATTGATCCCCAGCTTGCAAGAGTTGAGCCCCTGATGCCGTGTGTAAAGTGGCATTGCCAGACCAGACTACAATCAGCAATTCGCCATGATATTTGTCGAACAAGGCAGAGGTCGATTTTGTTTCTATCCTCATAACTTCAACACGCATGTGCGGTTCCGAGGCTAGATGTCTGCTCTCAGTTTCGTTTGCAATCATTGATTGGTGCCAGTATTGCATCCGAGTTCTCCTCAATTGTTTGACACCCTGGTTTTCTATTGAATTAGGACTATTAGTGAATTAGATCAACATACATGTCAGATGGTGACTGAGCATAGAGAATTTGCTCTAGTTTTGTTGCTCTTTTGTATTTGGCGATAGCGGCGAAATCAGGTTTCTTAAGCCGCACAGATTTAACTGCATCAGTGGCTAAAGTGGCATTGTATTTGCGGTCGCTGCGCAAGCCTATTAGGCTATAGGGAAGGCCTGGGGTAGCTGGTACGCTAAATATTCGACTAATAATTAGAGCACCTTCTTTGGGTAGTTTGGTCTTCAGAGTCGACAGGGTGAAGTCTTCAACTATTACTCCTTCGCGCTTCAGTTGCTCGTTGAGAAAGATTGGTTCGTTACGTGTTCCGGGCAGCTTGTACTGCAAGAAGACAAAGCCTCTTCTGCGTATCTCGGTGTGCGTTGAAGGCAGCTTGAATTCAGTGGTGTAAGACATGGCACCAATGGCACCGGCTAGAGATGATTTCTTTGAAACTTCGCCGTAAGTCATCATTTTGCAAATCTTTTTGTCTGGTCTATAGAAGTATGTCTTCCAATCTGGAGCTTTGCTAATGACACAGTAGCCTTGTGTTGGCACCTTTACCTGAAACCAGTCGTCTGCCACTTCAACAATTATTTGTTTGCCAAGACTGACTGAGCTTTGCTGAAGAACTATGCCGGATTCGTCAATTGTTGCCGCCAGAAGTGATTGACAAAACACTGTTGCACTGATTGTAAGTATCACTGCCCTTTTCATCACTTAATCCACACTTCTGGTGATTCTCCGCCGAAAGCATTTGGGTTTCGGATGCTGTTCGTTAAAATTTTGATTGGCTTACCCTTGCGTGCGGCTTTCACTTTCTTGATTGTTTCAGCCGTCACAGCACAATCTCTAACGTTTATTTCGATCAATTTTGGCAGCTCGCTCAATAACATAAAAGACTCGTCTGTTAGCCCGCTGGCTTCGACGTCTAGAATTCGTAGGTTCTTGCATTGGGCGATTAGCTTGGCGTGTTCGATGGTGAGCATAAAGTCCGGGCCTGGTATATTGAGGGTTTGAAGTTTGTTTGAGCTCTTGAGACCTAAGAGCAATGCTGTTACCCCTTTGTTGTAGCCGAAGTCTAGAAATTGGAGATTTCTTAAGCCGCTATACTTTGCTAGGGCATCGCCAGTAATATCAGTGGTGCTAACATTTAGAGATTGAAGTTTTTGTAGCTTTTCTAGGTAGGGAATTATTGAGTTGTCAGCTTTGTTTGCTTTTAGATTGAGATCTCCAAGGCCCGTCAGCCTTGCTACATGAGGCATGATTGCCCTAGTGTCGATAGCTTGCCCATAGGTTAAGGGGATGGAAAACGACCACAAATCGTCGGGTCTGAATAAGTCAATTAAGCTGGGATGGGCGCAAAGATAGTCATTTGCCAGCAGGCAAATTTTCCCGTTAACTTTTAGGATAGTCTGTCCCTTCGCCTCTTTTCGCATCTTGAGATGCAAATTTCCGATTTTTCCAAGTGATTGATCTGCCGGGAAGTTAAAGACAATAGATTTGTCACCATTGAAAGTAGTTGAGTAAAAGTTCGGATGGGGTTCTTCTTGAGTGATCGACGTGGCTAAGTTTGATGATCGAGCTATTGCCTTTTCGACTGCAGCTGCAGTCCCTGGAACAGTGGCCGCATCTACAGGCGTCGTTCTCGATGATTTGAGTACTAGGCTATATGCAAACACTGCAATAGCTCCAAGCACTAAAAATGCTCCGGCAAGAGCAAATGTTTGTAGCTTTCTTTGTGTTGGTTTGACTATTTGTATTTCTTCGTCTTCATCTATGACGCTCTCACTATTTGCCTCTCCGAAGCGGTCGAGACTGATGTTGTTTATGTATGGTGACGTGCTAATTTCCTCTCCACGTTGAATCTTTTCTAGGTCATCGCCAATCCGCTCTAGATTGGGATAACGATTCATAGGAGCTTTCTCCAGCATGGTTGCTACCAAGTGTTCAATTGATTCAGGAAAATCTAAGCCACTTACTTCTGCCAGTGTGCGCGGCTCGGCTTGGCTATGCATGAGCATTGTTGCCACTTGGTTCTCACCATGAAATGGCACCTCACCAGTTAAGGTTTCAAAGAAAGTGCAGCCGAGTGAATAGATGTCCGAGCGGGCGTCGATTCGTTTGCCTTCGCATTGCTCTGGGCTCATGTATAGCGGGCTGCCAAAGACTTCTCCAATGGTTGTTAGTTTTTGATTGTCAGGGTCGATAGTGCCTGCTAATTTAGCTATGCCAAAGTCGACAAGCTTCACTCTGGCACCGCTTATGTCCATTTCATCAAGAATGACTATGTTGCCTGGTTTTATATCGCGATGCACAATACCTTTTTTGTGGGCGTAGCCTAGGCCGTTGCATGTTTCAATGAAGAGGGGTAGGCTCTCTTCTAAGGTTAGGCGCTTTTTGCGTTTTAGTATCTCCGCCAGGTTTTTTCCCTTGAGATAGTCCATCACATAGAATGGAATTTTTACTTGCTCAGAACCGGGCTGGCTTCCTTGCTGAGTCCCTTGATGAATCCCTAAGTTATGAATGCCGACGATATTGGGATGATTAATGCGAGCAATTGCTTGGGCTTCCACTTGCAGCCTGCGCCAAGCCATTTCGGAGACCTGTTCGCTGCTAATAGTCTTCATGGCGTAGATTTTTTCGAGTATAAGGTGGCGTACTTTGTAGACATAGCCCATGCCGCCAACTCCGAGCAGTTCGATGATGACATAGTTGTCGCCAACGATATCGCCAGGTTTGAGTTTGTCGTCTGATATATAGGGTTTTGCAAGAGAATTTGGCAGGCCCTTACCAGAACTCAACCGCGTGCTCTTTTGATCATCTGGGTTAAATAGGCCAGGTGATTCAAACGTGCGAGAAATGCGCCGAGGGTCTTTGGGGTCCATTTGTCGAGTAACCGCTGCTTAGCCTAAGCATTATGCCCAATGTAGACAAGAAGCGACTATGATTTTTCTTTGAAACTCCTCTTTGCTGCTGCTAAGGCGATATCTCGCCATTGAGCTTGTTAAGCTATGCTACTCTTTCGAGATTTCATTATTTCTGATGAACGCTTCTAAGGCTGTCATTGCATCAGCTAGCACTGCTTCCTGGTTGCTAGGGCTTAGAAGCCTTCTCATTTCCAGATCTGTGACAATTTTTGCCAGTCTTTCAGCTCCCTCGGCTTCAAGTTGCTCTGAATGCTGTAGCCGGCAAAGTTCATTTTCAGTTTTTGGGCTTTTCCTTTTGTTTCTTCGTTTATCAATGCTATTAGGCATTAGTGGCGACGGATCGCCGATAACATTCAGACCTGCATTAATTATTGGTGTTTCGGTAATTCTAATTTCGCTCATGTTCATTGACCCATGTATGAGTCTGCAGAGAGATTACTCATTGGATGAGGCCTGCCGATAATCGGGATAGATACAGAGTTGTTAAGCACCTTCAGCGTCTGAGTAGCGATTGTGTTTCCTGGCTCTATCGCTAGAATTGATTTCGCTATTTTTGCAGCATCATCCTTTCTGCCAATTCTAGTTAGGCAGAGCATTCTTAACTGTTGCGATTTGGTATCGGCCGGTAGGTTCTCTTCCGCAATGTCTAGGTCGGTTAAAGCCCGTTCTGCTAGACCGAGTTTGTAGAGTACTTCGGCCCTTGAGCGGTGGGTCGCGGCGTCTGGATTTTGATAGATAGCTTTTTCCAAGTCTTCTAATGCTGCGGAGAAATTTTTTAAGTGTTTTTCGCACTTCGCTCTAAGCTTCAAAACTTGGCTTAGATCTACCGTCAGAGTTGAGTATTTTAGTTAGATCTGTCAAACAGCATTCTATGTTTCCATTTCTATAGTTACAGAGAGCTCTCATCCAGAGGAGAGGAAGCCCACCTCGACTGTTGAAACGGAGTTTTGGAAACTCTTGCAGAGCTTGTTTGTAGTTTCCTTCCGCCATTGTATTTCTTAGTTTGAGATATTGTGCTGCTGGCAAATCCTTTATGCGTTGAGGAAGATCTTTTATGGTCTGTGAGCACTCTTTATATCTTCCACTCCAGAATTCAATTCTTGCTTTTCTCAGTTCGCAGAGCATGTCTCTTAAGTTGACATCGGCTGCTGCTGGTGAGTGTCGACCCAAGAGCGTTAAAGCAATTGCTCTGCCAGTGTAGCTAAGCGGCTCATCGGGAACTATGCTGCTAATTGGTTTGATAGATATTGCAGTTGTATATGAGCGCACTGCTTCTTTGTATTTTCGTGCCATGAGACGAGTTTCGCCTAAGAGGTTGTGGCTTGCTGCGCACCATGGATCCTCATTCGTAAGTTCGATAAGTTCGGCGATGCCTTGTTCGTCATCCCCTGTTCTTATAAGCGCTTCTGCTCTCAGTAAGCGGCTATGACTGTCGAGATCCCCTAGTTGTTTTAGGCGATCGGTTATCACTAAAACTCCTTGCCAATTGCCATAGCAGTGTCCAGCGATAATCGAGGTTTGCAGGAGCTGTAATTTGTATGTATAACGTTCGGCTGGTATTGAGAGCCGGTTGGTCTCAATAATGGATTTTGTGTTTTCAGCGGTGCTGTTCATAAAGGAAGACTCTCTCCCGCTCAAGAACTTTGAGCAGATCTAGGATTAGTTCGATTTGGCTTGCCAATCGAATGGTTTATTTCTAAAAGTCTATTCATCCTAGTGAATTCTGCGTGACAACTCTATACGGCTTGTGCTCCCTAAAAGTGGCTAGTAAGGCTTGGCTACTGGAATGATCTTAATTGCCTAATTCAATTCAGTGTGCTGCCAAGGAAGATGCTGGCGATTGTAATAAGCACTCCGAAGTTGGCTAAAACTATTAGCGGCGCTGCTGATAATAGCGAAAATTCTAAGGCGCTCAATTGGTAGTGATACCTTGAGGCAATGCACACGGCTGTCATTGAACCGTAAGTTAGAGATGTTACTGATGGCAAATAGCATGGTTCATCAATCAGGCAATAGGTCTGAAGGACCAGAGACAAGAAGCAAAGCGCGAGTAGAATAGGTAGCGTCGATAGAGTTCGCTGTCGATCATTCATGATGTGTCTTTCTAGATGAAAGAATATCATGCATCGGATTAGTGCTTCTTGAGCGCTAGCGGAGCTAGTATATGACGTTTATGATTTATATTTTCCGCACTGATTAAATGCTTGCTAGTTGCCAATCGCTGTGCTGGCAACGTTATTGCCATTTGGCGCACTACTTGTAGTGGCTTCACTTGTGTAAAGTTTTACTTTACATCTTGGCTCGCTGTGCTGCAATTATCGTAAATAAAAGGGAAGGAACCGCTTGCCCAAAAGCAGTTCCTTCTCTGGTCATAACGTTAGCAAATTTTGCCACTCAGTGCCGCTTCTATGATTTCAATTAGTGTTTTGTTAAATGATTGCTCGAAGGTTATTTTGCTTACTTACTCAAGAGGAGCAGATGGCAAAAAGTGGTGGCACCATTCTTTTGCGTAACCAGCGAAGCCGTGCATCTTGTATTCTCTTAAGGCGGCCACTTGACCTTCGCTAGCTTTTATATTGTTGCGGTGAATTTTTGCTTCACGATGGATCTTCTCTTCATTATCACTGAGAAGATTTGCTAATTCCATGCTATTGCTTTTGTTCAGTTCTTGGATGAAGATTCTTCTTGATGCTGCTTCAGGAGAAAGATTGGCGAGCTGCGTATGATAGATGTCGTGAAAGCCGTTGCGCAGTAAAGCACGGTTCAATTCGAATGTTATCGAATCAGTACCAAATTCTTGGTTTATCCCTTCAGTAGTTGCGGTGTAGTCTTTATCTCTCCTACTCATTATATTGTCCCAGAGCAACGCTTTCTCCTGTTCTGTCAGGTCTTTCATGTTCGCTATGAGTTTTAGAGTTTCGCCAAAGCTGTAGAAACTATAGGTACCCTTGATTATTAGATTGTCGCTCGTTGCATAGTTTTCTATTAGTTCGTCCGCTCGCTGTTCTATCTGCTGTTGCCGCCATGGTTGTATGTCTTGATCTGAATCAAACGGAATCTTTGCGATTTCAACTGTTTTAGTGAGTAGCAAGTTGTGCTCTCCTTCTGTTTTGTTAGTGACCGACAGGTCTAGGTTGACCCAACTGGTCACAGGATCACTATTGCTGTGTGTCTCTAGGTTTCTTTCAGGCACTCCGAAGTATTCTTGCTTGGTGATTGCTTTGTTTTCTGTAGTTTCTTCAACTGCTGCAGTGATCTTATTGAACGAACTTACTTGATTTTTCATGCGTTTGTTAGTCATTCCTGAGCGTCCATTGCCAGATTGTGCTTACCGTAACCGCCTTGCACGTACTCAACTTAGCCCTCAGTGCGTGACAAATCCATAAAGCTATTATGTTGCTTCTCTAAGCATTCTCTTATGAGATCGTTCTCCTGAAGGAAGCAAGTGCTGTCAATTTGGTATGGAAATGTCACAGAAGAAGCCGTATGGTTTTTGATAACCCTTACTATTACCGCCCCCCTAGACTATCTTTTAAAATGCAGCTCTCATGGTTGTTTTCGATCTTTAGCGACCAGATTTATTTATATTGCGAGGATGAATTAGCTATGAGTTTTTTTTCCGAAGGCCATGAGCAAAGTCGGCGCACAGAAGTTTATACGCAGGCCACTGATGGTGCAGAACCATTGTCTCTTTTGAGGCTAGTCTCGGAGAGAAAAGAGCCCATTGAGCTAGGGCGTCGGGCACAGGGGAGCAATGATCAATTTTTATTGTCGGAGTTAAATGTGGAGGTGAAGCCGGCAGGACACGATTTTACTCTTTTGGCTAAGGCACAAGACGCTAATCTCACTCTCGTCGGTGAACTCAAGAGCGGCGGTCTTACTGTTCGTGAGCGCTACCGTGATAATGACACTGGAAAGACTAGAGACTTCGTTATCGCTCGGCATAATGGCATAGAGCATAAATTTGAAGATAAGCCCATAGTACAAATTCCTTTTAATTCAG
>LNEX01000178.1 GCA_001464165.1 bacterium Ga0077546 | reverse complement strand
GGCGCTAATTGTTTTTGGCTTGTCCTTACCCGGCAGCGGCGGAACAAATACTGGTGGTGTCAGCTTTTCTTTAACGGCATTGAAGGGTGGGGGAATAAATAGTGGTGGCACAAGCTTGTCTGCCTTTGGTGGCAGTGGTGGTGCAAATGATGGTGGCGGCGAGAACACTACAACTGCATCTGGTGTGCTGGCTTCAGGGTTGGGGGTAAAGGTGACCCCAGGGTGATTGCCATAGAGAAGGGCTATGGTCGCTCTGTCACGCTTTGTCGGTTGGCCTGTTTGTTTGGGGAAGGCGCGGAAATACATTACATCGTAAATGCAATTTGAGTGATCGAGGCCAAGAGCATGGCCAATTTCGTGCACGGTAGTTGAGGCCATCTCGCCATTTTTGACAAAGGCGCCTGGGGTAAAGGGGTCAGTGGTGCGCAAATTGACAACGGCTTCGTTCAATTCGTTTTCGCTCTGGCTCAGGCTTGTCACACCAGCCGATACCCTCGTCTCAGATGAGGAATCTAGCGCATCAGCTGTCCATCGTACTTTTATGTCAGCATCAGAACTGTCTTTGACAATGACATATCTGATTTTCTTACCCGATGCTTCACACCAGGTGTCTAGTGCTTTGATCACATAGTTGCGATAAGCCGAGCGATAGCCAGCTACTCCCTTGGCTGAGCTAATGAATACTTTGATTGGTAGCTTCTTGCTTGACCAGGTCCAGAGATGGTCTTTCTCTTTCAAGATTTCTAAATAGTCTGGGCGGCTATTATTTGCACTTTTAAGTTTTTTGCGATCGTCTTGCAATTCAGAGATTAGCTGTTCTGCCTGGGCGCGTCTATTGCCGTCGCTTTCCAGCTCTAGGTAACGGCGCAACCACGAAATTGCTTCATCAAAATTGGCCTGATCTTGATAGCTTATGGCTAGATTGTAAGTGACGTTGCTATCTTTAGCATCGTATTGGAGGGCTCTCTTGCCCTCGGCAATGGCCTTGTCTAGTTGGCCAGATTGGCGATAAGCGAAGCACAAATTAGCGTGAACACAAGATGAATTGGCCGAGGGGTCAGCGGTGCTGGCCAGCTCTAGGTATTTAATTGCTTCTTTCACCTTGCCGGCGCCAAGTCTTGCGGTGCCTAGCTTGGCGCAGTCGTATGATTTTACGCGAATGAGCAGCTCTTGCGCTTGGGCGCGGCCTGCTGGGTCTGCTACTTTTAAGTAGTTATTGAGGGTGATAACGCATAAGTCGAACCTCTCAGCCTGATAGTAAATCAAGGCAAGCAGGTACAAGGTGTTGCTTCGCTGGGGGTTGAAATTGTTGGCTGCTTTGGTTTCGGCAATGGCCTGATCGTAATTTTTCATTTTCTGGTAGCACTCAGCCATGTCTAAATGAATGCGCTCAGAGTAAGAGGTTGGGTCAAACGAGGCCGCTTGTTTTAAGATTGCCAGTGCACTGCCGTAGCTGCCTTGTCTTGACAGCTCTTCGCCTTGGGCGGAGAGCGTGTAGGCTTGATTCTCGATGGCGTAGCTTTTGACCAGGCCTTGGCCATGGGCTGGGGCCGGCGCTGACGCTATCCAAGTCGAGAGCCAGAGGCCCAGCGCAGCAGAGGTCAGCTTAGTTTGACGGTTTCGAGTCATCTATGTAATTCCGTCATTTATGTATGCCTGACATCTTTTATTGCCTACGCTTTCTTACTCTTGCCTTGGGCCCAATGATTTTATACCTTGGTAAGGATAGTATTAGTCTCAGCTCAGGGCTAAACTAAATGGGAACAGCCAATGCTTGGGGGGAGAATGACAGATAAGCCAGTGGTGCAGGCAGTGAAACAGAAAGGTAATGAGCTGGTGAAAGCTATGCTCGATTTGCTCATCCTTGCCCTGCTTATGGGTGGCTCTGGGTTTGGTGGCTATTTCTTGGGCATTCATGAACGCTTGGCGCCGGTGCAGAATGTCCCTCCTGGTACTGCTAATGCCCTCCCGCCGGCTGCAGCGTCTTCTGTTCCTCCGGTAGCCGCGAAGAAAGATGCCAAAGCTGGAGAGAGTCCAGTGGAGGTTGGCGACAAAGCGAAAGCGGCAAAAGCCAAAGTAAAATATTGGATTTCATCATCTGGTGTTGACTATACGGGCTATTCAATTACAGTAAAAATCAATGATACGCCAGTCGATAATTTCTTTGGACCCGGCAAGAACGTTGATATTACGCGCTTTGTCAAAGAGGGCGACAATGAAGTTACCTTTGAATCTAAGGCACTTGGTGCGCAGTACAATAAGCACCCTGGCGATGCCGCTTCTATTTTGACTGTGCAACTTGTCTCTGGGCCTCATGTGCAGGAGAACTATGAGCCTTCGGCAGTGGTTCTGAGTTATGCCCGCAATGCCTCAGAGAGCGACGATGTTAATGACACCAAACACTTCACAGCTAAATAAGCATGAAAGCTAAGGGCAAATTTATTTCATTCTTGCTGGTGGTTGACACTTTCTTTGTGGCATATGCTTATGGCTTCCACAGTCGGCAGGTTCTAGTTGTCGATCCTAAGCTACCGCCAGTGGTGCCAGCTAAAGCACTGGAGAAGACAGTTAGTCCTGAAAAAAACAAAGGCGTTATAAGAGATGCTACTAGCCATAGGAATGCAGTGGTTGCTCCTCTGAGTAAGAGGAGCGATTTGAAAAAATCCACTGCAAAAGATAAAGCAGTAAAAGATAGAGCAGCAGATAAGAAAGCAAGCAAAGATATGACGGCTGCTAAGGCAGCCAAACCAGCGCTCAAGAAGACGATTAACAAGGCTACTACCGAATCTGTGAAGGCAAAAGAGCCTTAGCTCTTTCGCTTCTTCAGGTGCAGACTAAAGTTTCAATTTTTGCTTAAGCCAGTATTTTGTACGTGGCATGGCTTCCATGCAGGCTGCAGTAGAGTGGCCATCGGCACCAAGTAGGCCCGCGATAACTTCAGGTAGGCCTTCGCTTGCTATTGTGTAATACGAAATAGCACTGCTAACACTGGCTGGCATGTTATCTATGTCTAGTTGAAATTGAGCTTTCAGTTTTGGATCTTCAGATAGTTTGCCTGAACAATCATCGATGGCGTGACCAAGTTCGTGATAGAAGCATGCGACTATGTCCCTAAGGGGCCGAGCTTCTCCTAGTTCGTTGCCCGCGCCTCGTAACTTCTTTCTCTCGTATATGTAGCAATCATGATCGTAGGTTCTGCCCGGTTCTTCTCCTAGGTTTGTGCCGTCGCCTCTGGGTTTATCCGTATCGCTTGAACCCGGCCATTTGTCTTCGATGTTTGGTGCCAGATTGACTGTGGCACCACCATCGTCAAGAATTTTGTAAATATGCGACGGGAGCCTTTGCATTGCCGATTTAATTGCCGCTTGCATAGATTGACTTACCGCTGGGTGGCCAGCTAGCGGCGGCACAATAATTAGACGGTCTTTGAATGGTGTTCTGGCTGCCGTAGGCGTGTTTGCTGCTACTCCCGGGGCAATTGCACCTTGTATTGTCGGTCCGGCGGCAGCCTTCTTGGCGGCAACGGGGTCGAGTCTTTGCAAATATTGCATGGCTTGGGCTGCTTCAGGGCGACCTCTGAAGTTGTCAATTAGAGATGTGTAGGCTTTGGTTGCGTGGGGGCGATCGCCTACGCCTGTGTAGGCATGGCCTAGATACATCCACAGGGCTGGCGTGCTGAAGCCAACGTCGGCCGCGCGTTGAAGATAAGCCGCTGCCGTTCGGTAGTTCTTACTATTGTAGGCCGCTAAGCCTTGTGCATAATCAGTCTCTGCTGATGCTAGTGCTGGTGCTATAGAGGCTGCGCCGAGTACCGAACTGGCGACCATTGAAAGTAAAAGTTTGCTTGGTTGCACTTGTTTTACTTAAACTCCAGCAGATTGTTAGCAATAACTCTTTTAGTTTACAACAATAATGATATTAGGGGCGGTGCTATGGTGGTTTAGTCATTCAAGGGCACAGGCTTCTAGGGCCGTGGCATCGCCCGCAAGTGCCAGAGCCGGTTCTGGCTTTGGTCCGTTTTGGGTGATTAGCCATACGGCTGCTAAGATAACACCGGCGCCGAAAAATGTTTGTATCGAAATTGTTTCTCCGGCCAGCCACCACCCGAGAAATATTGCCACTATAGGGTTGACGTAGGCGTAAGTGGAAACATGAGCTGGATTGACCTGCTTCAGTAGCCAAATATAGACAGAAAAGGCTATCATTGAGCCAAAGACGACCAAATAGAGCCAAGAAATGCCAGATAAAAAAGAGATGCGCAGTTGCTCAATTTGGCTGAATTCACCAGCGCAGGCCGAGCACACAAATAGTATTAAGCTGGCAAAGAGCATTTGTAATCCGGCTGTTAGTTGTTGTGAACTCGGTAGGTGAGCAGATCTCGAATAAATTGCACCGACTGCCGAGCTCAAACAGCCAGTTAAGACGAAGCTTACCCCTAGTAAGTCAATACTATCTGCTCCGGCAAATTTTTGAGGCTCGATCAAAAATACTAGGCCGCTTAGGCCGGTAATCAAACCTAGGATCACTCTCTTGGTCGGCTTGATACCTTTGGGTTTGAGCCATTGCAGCGTAACTATAAATATTGGCACGGTAGCGGCCAATAGTGATACCATGCCTGATGGCACTGTTTTTTCGGCTAATACTACTCCCGTGTTGCCTATTACTAGTAGCAAAATGCCGAGGGCTAGCGTTGGCAGCATGTGAGAACGATTGGGCCTAGGCGCTCCGCGCAGTAGCATCCAGCCGCACATGATTAGCCCAGCTGTGAAAAAACGAGTTGCCCCCATTAGAAATGGAGGAAAACTTTCAAGGGCAAATTTAATGGCAATGTAAGTAGAGCCCCAAATCAAATAGATTGTGAGAAACGCCAGAATAATGCGAATTCTGCTGGGCTTTATTGCTTCCAACCTTCTACCTTGCGCTTTATGCCAGAACTGCGTGCTTGATTTCAATTCTACTGTGAAAAAAGCAGAGAAAACCTAGGTCTTCTCTGCTTGGAATTTTTGTCTAAGTTATTGATTCGGTCTTTTACTATCTAGCTAGAAGCTGAGAGAAGCGAACTTAGTTTGTTAGATGTTTGCGACGCGTCTTCTTTTTCAACAAGCTCTGCTGAACCTGGTTCAAGGTCGTGGCCTGAGAGCCACCCGTTGGCTGCGACAATGGCTGTTCTCAAGCCATCTGGTTTGGCATCATCTAATGCTACTTCTTTGTAGAGGGCGAGCAATTGCATGGTAGTCATTAAGCAGACGTTTTTCTTGGCTGCATACTCGGCCAGTTCCATTTCCTCAACTGACGAACCCCCACCAGTTGGCGGTTGGTCGCTGATTTTGCTAACAATTAAGATGCCTTTTGGCTCTGTTCCTTTTTCGCACCAATAGCGGGTTTGCGAAATTGAAAGTTGACCAAGGTGAGAGCGCTCTGCTTGCGTTGTTGTCCAGATTACACGAGCGATGCAGACATGTTTTTCATCGACTTCTAGTCTTAGCTCATGTTTGTCATCGGCTGCAATAGTTACTTTCCAGCCGATTAAGCTCAGTACTTTGCCGCAGGCTTCAACCAATTCATCACCGGTTGTTGTCAGAAGAGTATTGCGTACCCCTTTTGTAAGAGCTACACGGGTTTCGACATCGCGAATTTTTTGTTGCGCGAGTTTCACCTGTTCATTCAGTTCATCGAGCTCTGTATTAAGCTTTGCGATTTCATCTGAGAAATATCGTTTTGTCCAATCCGGCACGTCAGTAGCCCCCGCTCGTAGTGTCATTGCATCATCTAAATTGATAGAACCAAGATCAAGTCCGGCAGATTCGCCATAATGCGCGGCGCTTACCGATCCATTAGACCCTGATTCCCCACTGATTTCAGCGTTAGGTGGCGATAAGGTAGAACTTTCGGCCACGGTGACTTCAGGCTCAGCTTGCGCCAATTCGGCTTCGGTTTCCTTTTTTGCATCCTCTTCGTTTTCTGCGACTGCTCTTACCACTTCAGCGGCAGGTTGTTCAATTTCTTGAACCTCTTGAACTTGCCGGTCAGTTGCTGGCGTAGTTTCTTCTGGGCTGGAGAGAAGGTCTCCGAGAGCTACTTTTGCGACTTCCTTCTTGACTTCGGCTTGCGTTTCTCCTTCTGCCGCAGGCGGCTCACTTATTGCTGATTCGCTAGTTGCATTAGAGCTGTCGCCATTTTCCGGGCTGCTGTCGAGCGATGAAGCCAGGCCTGTGGGCTGAAGGGCTTCAAGGGTGACAGTGTCGCTGGGTTTGTTCAATACTTTGGTTGGTAGTCCAGCGCCGTTGTTGTCGTCGTTAGAAACGTTGTTTTCGCCTGTGCTATCTACGCTAGCCTCAGAGTCAACAGTGATGCCGGCAGAGCTGTAATCTACTTCTACTTCGTTAGAGGCTGCTTAAGGTTTGCTGTCATCTTTTGCTTCTGGTGTACTTTCTGCAGCCGTGTCGCTCGAGCTATCCAGCTCTTCCAGCAATTCTTTGTCTTGGGCTGCCAGCTTGGCTTTTACGGCATCTTCATTGCTCTGCACTACTTCTGTCGCCAAGGGCTGTAAGAGCGAAGCAAGAGAAGCCTTTGGTGCGTCTACCTTTGATTCAATTTTGGGCTCAATTTGAATTGAGTTGGCTGCCTCTTCCATCTTATCTAAGGTTTTGGCGTCAGGAATAGCCATTTCTTGTGTGGCTGCCTTTGACGCTCCATCATCTACCGCCTTGATATTGGCGCTGGTGTCTGTCATGGGAGAAGCTTCGACCGCTTGCACCGTCTGCCCTTTGACCGTTATGCCAACACCGTCTGAGCGTTCGCCGCTGATTGCCGCCACTGTTGGCTGATTAAGCGGTTCTGACCCAGGCGCTTGTGCGGCTTCAACTACGAACCAGAAAAGTGAGACGCCTACTTTTAATACGTCGCCATCTTTAATGTTTTCAGGGCTGGTGATCTGGTTGCCATTTAAGAACGTACCGTGTCTGCTCTTAGCATCTTGCACCGTGAACTCGTCATTTTCATAGCTAATAATGAAATGAAATCGCGAAATTGACTGATCGCCACTAATAACGATGTCGTTTAAGTCGTCGCGGCCGACTCGACACCTAGGGGTAGCGACTGGGATCTTCCGGTTGGAGACCAGGTCGACTAGAAATGCAGTTGGAGTGTTGTTACCTTCTTCGTTGCCCATTTTGCTGCTTTCTTCTGGAGTTGATTAGATACCTAGTGATGTTTTATTCTGCGCAATTGCTTCTACGTGAATCGTTGTCACATGCTACGGCAAATGCATCAAGAGCAACCACATTAAATCTGTGGTCTCTATGAATGTTCCACACACAAGAGAATATTAACGCCCAACTCGCATCTGCTTATACACTTGCGACAATTTAGTTTGATTATCAGCCTCACTCTTAATATTATTTCCACTTATCACAACTGGTGATATGGGTAAATAAGTTAAAGCTATCAACCGGAGCATCACTTGAAATGACCGATTTTGTTGACTCGCAAGCCGCATATGTGGGCACTGAGTTCGTTCAGTATCTGAAAACGTTGCCGTGGTGTCGCCAAGAGAGCGGTAGTCTAGTGGCGGTTCATAAACTCACTTCTGAAATAATTGAAGTTGTGCGTGAGAGCGAAGTGAAACTTTACCCAGGGGGGTTGGTAGTCAAGCTGCCGCGCTCTGTATTGATGGGTTTGCAAAAGCAAAGTGACGATGGTCAACCCCTACCTGCTGTCTTGGTTTGGAAGACCGAAGGAGTAGAAATTTGGTTCCGTCGGCAAAAGAGCGCTGATTTTCCTTATGACACATGGACAGACCCTTCTGCTCTCACTATCGAGAGAGAGAAGGCAATGGTCTTAGCTGAGAAGCTTGGCAATGAAGGGGCGGCTGCATTTGCCGATATTGCTGAGAGGTCGAAGCAATGCCCAGCCATGATCCCGGCATATTAACCACGCATTAACGCCAGAAGTAGTGCCAGCCATAGTCGACATTGATGGTTTTGCCTGGTTGAATTGTCTCTGTGAAGGTGAATTTGCCGATGCCATTCATATATGACCACCAGCCGGGCCAATTGAAATAGCCCCACCAAGGCGGTAGATCGCTGTTTCTAATTTCGTCGATGGTATTGGTCATTGTCATGATGCCGCCTTTTGAAACATTGTCGAGGCGGCCGAGTACCTTTCTTGTGATTTCAACAGTGACTGGTTTGGTCATATAGTTTGTTAGGGTGATTGTGCCAGCAAGGTTGACCCGAGCGTACTTGTAGTCTTGCCATGTGACGGCATCGGCAGTTCTGCTTGTTTCTCTTTCTTCTTTCTTGGCCTTGATGTCAACGGCATTGGTGAGAGTCAGGTCGGCGTTGCTGCCTGGTGAAGCATAGGTCATCATGCCTTGTGCCAAAACTTCGCCGTCTTTGCCCCAGTTGTTAGGAATACCACCGGGGTTGCGGTTGGGGCTGCTATTAGTATCTGCCACCACTATTAGTGCTGGCGCCGTAGTAAATGGTTGCTTGCTGCTATTGAACAAGCGTATCTTGTGGATTATCTTGTTGCTATCGATGAACTTCTGCTCGTCAGTTTTGCCAGAATTGAGAATGTGATTGTTTTGACTTTGCACTTCTGGGGGTGGCGCAATTGCAAGGTCGAAGGTATAGAGATCTTTGTAATCGACCGTGTACTCTTGCACGGGAACTATCATGCGCTCGCCTTTTTTTAGAGTCAAATGCTTAAGGTTGAAGACAAAGAGATCTTCATTTTTAGTTGATTCAGTGCTGGCCTGAGTCGTAGTAGTACTCTCTTCATCGCTCTCTCTGGTATAGCCTACTGCCTGCGACATGATGGCATTACTAAATCTGTTGCGTAATCTGGATTCTTGGGCGGCATTAGATGCTACATGGGCGAGCGTTTCTGAAAGCGAGATCGGATCTACGTCACCTTTGAAGGCAAAAGATGGAACACCAACAACTAAGTTGCAATTGACGTCTTTTAGGTCAGTAAGATCGTTAACGATTGTGGCTTGTAGCTTTACTTTGGCGTGTCCCTGTCCGTCAATGGTGACTTTGTAGTTTGGAATCCACCTTATGCCTTTTTCTAGATACATCATGCCAACTCTGGCTTTTGTGTTAGCGCTCTTCTGCCAATCTAAAGCCATGGTCAAAGTATGGCGGATGTATTCATCTTTGAGATGAGAATCTGGTTCTGACTTGAATGAAAGAGTTTGGATGCGATCGATTGGTATGTAAGTTGTTCCGGTATCTGTTTTTAGCTTAACCAAGCTGCTCTTTTGTGGCAAGACTAAGCTTGAATCAACTCGCTCTTGGCCTGCCCGGGCCAGCTCTTCGGCTGAGCGGGTGGGAATACCGATGATTTTTGCATCGTACGAAACCAGCTTAGCGTTTTCACCGACACCGATTAGTTCATCGATATGCACCATTGCTCCGGCATTGGCGGCGATCAGTTCAGGCAGGGTAAGGGCCGTTTGCCTGTTTGTGATTTTTCTTCGACCTGCTGTTACTGAGCTTAGCTTTGCTTGGGGCTCCATACTATAAGGAAAGAATGTGCCCAATACTGGTTTAGGTAAGTCTTCAAGCACTACGTCACCGCTAGCGGTTAGCGGCATAAGTCCTTCGTGTATCAGGAGCGCATGACCATCTTTGAAGACTGTCACTTCTTGCACTGGCATGTGAGCCAGGCTGTTCACTGTGGCATCGCTGCTAAGCGCGCCTGTTTGGCTGGAGCTTTGGTTTTGAGTTTGGTTTTGTTCTATTTTTGCAGTCTTTGTAGTGCTGGCTTGGACTGTTAGGGTAAGCCCAGGACTGGTCAACGTTGCTGTTACTGTGGTCAAATATAGGGTCAAGAGGCGAGGTAGCGAGAGTTTTCTTGCCGAAGGGTGCATTTTTAGCCTCATTGGTGCCTGATTAGGTGCTTTCCCGATTAAATCATCAGCCCCTTAGTAGTACCTCAGGAAAAACCCTGAACTTGCTCTCAATTGTCGTAGAATTTTGCCAGGTTCAATTTATAAGAGTAACTTTTTCGTATGGTTTTAAAGATTGATGCTGCTGCCCAAAAGAAATTTTTAGAGCTAGCGGCCAAGGCGCTCAGTGGAGATTTGGCGGCGAAGACCCAGCAAGGGTTGATGTTGGTTAAGGGTGAAGGAGTTGAACGCAATTTAGAACTGGCTCTTCAATACTACACAGAGGCAGCTGAAGCTGGTTTCAGCGTGGCTCAATATAACTTGGGCTCTCTATACTTGAATGGTTTAGGTGTAGAGCGCGATTATGTCAAAGCACTGCACTGGTTTAGGCTGGCTGCCAATCAGGACGACTGCGATGGACAGTTCAATCTTGCTTATATGTATGACCGCGGATGGGGCACGCAACAGAGTGATAGCGATGCCTTTAGGTGGTATGAAGCAGCAGCTAAAAATGGCTCCGGCAGAGGGCAGTTTGATTTAGCTGCTTGCTATCAACATGGTAAATTTGTGGCTGTGGATAGAGAGCAGGCTATCTATTGGTATCGAAAGGCCGCTGCTTCAGGTGTTGCGCGAGCTTTTGAGTCATTGCGAGAACTTGAAATGAGCGCTAAATAGATAGATGCAGGTTTTGGTGACGCT
>LNEX01000177.1 GCA_001464165.1 bacterium Ga0077546 | reverse complement strand
GCTAAGGCAGCTCTTGCAGAGGTGGAGGAGCTAAACCGGCAAATACTTCTAAAAGAAATAGAGTTAGAGCGCTTTAGTATCAATTTCCGCAAGTACAACAATATTCAAGGGCGTTGGCGGGGATGGCGTTATTTTGCATTTCAGGAAGCTAATGCAGGTATGACTGCTGCCGGTTTGACAAAACAGCTGGTTGATCGTCAAAGAGTGATCGAAAATGCCAATGTATATCAGGTTAGCAATAGCGGAAAAGTTAGTTACGAGCAAAATGCAGTGGACCGTGTTTCACAAGAGAAAGGCTTGGTTCTGCAAATGCTCGGCCAGACAGTCGGAGCGATAGGCTCTGGTATCGAACTTGGTATCAATATCCATCATGGGCGGGCTGCCCATAAAAAGGGTTATGGTTCCAAAGATAGCATTAGTTTCGTTCTCTCTCTTCGTGATGATATACAGGCGCTTTTCGCCAAGCGCGCCAAGGCGATTGAAGCCGCCCATTTAGAGGGACAAGACCTCGCTATTGCTGAAGCAGAAGAGAGCGTTCTTCGTGACATCACAGATATGGGATTGCAAGAGTATTTTGATTACCACATTGCCGCTAAGAAATTTAGAGCATTTCAAGACTCTCTTTATGTTTTTGATATAGCAAAAAATACCACTGGCGCCGTGGGCAATCTGGTTAATATCGTTCAAACTCACGAGCGTAGACCTCATTTGTCAGGTGGAGCGGGTGTGCTCACTCTGACTTCTGGTGCTTTGATCATGTTCACACCCTTGCTTGCTCAGGGCGTAGGTAAGGTTGTTGCCGCCTCGCATAAACGTGCCTTGCGCACCGTAGTGGCTGGCATTTCGCCCCACACAGTAGATGAACTGGAGCTTCACCGACGGCAGCTCAATACATTGCTGAGTGGAGGGTCTGGTGCCGCTGCTTCAAGTACTTGTTCGAGTAAGTCAGTGGCTTTATTGTCTGCGTATGATCTTGAGGCTTCTCAACGACGAAAGCAATTTGCCCTTGCCACTCGTGAGATTCGTGCTGGCACTCGTTCTGCCACAGAGAATACCCGAGCCGGTCTGTTTGTTGGCAGCACAAAAGTTGCTCTTGGTGTCACAAACGTAGTTGCGGGTTGGCACTTGACTCACCACCCTCATAAAGTTAATTCCTTGATACAGGGAGGAACCATTGCTTATGCTGGTGGTGCATACTTTGCTGTGGGTGAGAACTTGAGGTTGCGAATTGTTGACGAGGTCAATCGCAAGAGGCTCGGAGCCCGTTTTGAACTTCCGGCTCAGGTGCTCGCTGAGAAGCTAAGCGCTCTTGATCGGCTTGAAACACAGCTTAGGGCTTGTGCAGAAGGTGGGCCCAAAACCGATTAGTGGTCTATCGCTGGAAAAAAGTGAGATGAGATGATACTGGAGAGGGAGAAACTATGCTGCCGACTGACTATAGACTGGTATACAAAGTAGAGGAATTGCCGTTGGCTGTTCAAATAGAATTGAAACCTTATCCGATGGCAGATGCGGAGGGAGCATATCAGGTCGGTTGTGTTACTTCTGGGCCTGAGCCTAAGCCCCTCTCGCGATTGATATTTGGAGCTATTGCTCATGCTAGCAAGGGAAAAAATGTCCAAGAAGAAGTTGTCCAAGAAAAATATAGCCAACAGAATATTGACAAAGAAAATAATGAAAAGCAATTAGATTGTTATGTCCATTTTGAAAGTGGTGGCTTTGCCCATACTTATTCAGTTAGGCACTATACAATGACTTCACTAACGGCTAACAAGGCCAATTTGGTCGAAGGCACTTATGTGCCAAAGCGCTGTGCCACTGTTGATGAACTCAAAGCGTTGTTAGCATCGGTGCAGTAGAAGCGGGCACGAATGCTAAGAACAAGGGCATCTCTGGAAGTGAAAATAGCTTAGTACTCAAGTATTTTCAAAATAGGTGTATATACACCTATTTTATTTTTTGTCTTGAGTCTATGGCTTTAGTCTGTATCTTTGGTGTTGTCTTGGATTTTTATGGGGGCAGCAGCCGTTGGTTTTAATTTTGCTGGCGCTGGAGCCAAGTGCTCTTTGCCCATGGCCAGCAGCATGCCATGAATAATGCTCCAAGGGTGCGGTGGACAACCCGGAATGTAGACATTGACGGGAAGAATATTTTCCACTCCATTGGCTTCGGCGTACCCGCCTTTGTGCACACCACCAGAAATGGCGCAAGTGCCAAGAGCGACTACTACTCTTGGGCTAGACATGGCGCCGTAGCAACTGACTAGAGCATCTTGCATTCCTTTTGACACCGGTCCAGTAATAATTAAGGCGTCGGCGAAGCGCGGTGAGGCGACAATATGTACGCCAAATCGTTCAATGTCAAAAATCGGATTGCCGGCCGCTCCGAGTTCCATGTCACAGGCTGAGCAACCCGTAGATACTACCCGGGCTGCTACAGAGCGGCCAAACCAATGGGCTTTATCTAGGCTGTCGGCTGCTGGAAATTTTGTGTTTAGTCGATCTTCTTTTCGTCGGGCTACCATTTCTTTTGCAGCAGTAGAGAGTACTAACTCTTCTCTTGTGCGCACTGCTACACGAGTAGTTGGATTATTTCTAATTGTGCCAGTCGGACAAACATCGACGCAGTAACCACAGCTAATGCAGTCACCAAGATCGAGGCGAACATGGTTGTTATCTTCTATTTTGAAAACCGATATAGCATCGGTGGGGCAAACCTCAACGCAGGCGCTGCAACCGCTTTGACATGGTGTGTCTGTGAGCATTGGCAGCCCACGCACACCATCTGCCAAATCTGGGCAGATGTCTTTGACTGTGGCGACACCTTGTTGCAGTAAGTAAGTGATTAGTCTAAGCATTAGTTTCTCGTTTAAGCATTAGTTTCTCTTCTATTCATTAGAGATCATTGCCACTGTATGAGAGGGCCATACTTTTGTTGCAGAGGGGGAAGTCGGCGATGAGATTGTCGCGAATGGCAATTGAAATTGCTGTCCAGTTGTCAAAGCTTGGATCTTTAATGGCATAGCGACAAATTTTTCCTTCTTCATCTGTGAAAATTAGGTGGATAAGTTCTCCTCGTGTGGCTTCCACTATGCCGAGGCCGGTGGATTTGGCTGGTAGTTTCTCAGGTATTGTCACTTTTTCTTCGCCGTGGGGGCAGGCATCTACTAGGTTTATGATGGTCTCAATCGACGTCCAAATTTCACCAGTACGAACAGCAGTGCGAGCAAGTATATCGCCACCATTTTCAAGCACTGCTTGTGGTGCTAGCTCAGGGTATTTGCCATGCTTGAATTGTTGCCTTGTGTCACAGTCGATACCGCATGCTTTGCCAATAATCCCGACCATGCCAAATTCGTGGGCTAATGACTTAGACAATTTGCCAATGTCTCTCATTCTTTCGCTTGCCATTTGATTGTCTGAAAGTATCTGTATTACAGGCGTTAGTTCGTTCTTGAGGGCGATCACTCCGGCCTTAATTTCAGAAAGATTGCGGTCACTCACGGGTCTAACACCACCCGGAAAAATGAAGCCGCGTAAAAAACGTGAACCGCTCAGTAAATCGGCTAAGCCAAGGGCCTTGCCACGCAGTCGCCCCATGGCACTAGATATGCCAAGCAGACCGATGTCTGTGCTGATACCACCAACATCAATAATGTGCAGGGCTAATCGTTCAATTTCTAAGGCGATGGTGCGCAGATACTGGGCTCGCTCAGTTATTTCGACGCTAAGAATTGATTCGATTGCTATGGCATGAGCAAAGGCATTGGCTACGGCAGTGTCACTGGCGGCTGCTTCAGCGACAAAGTGTGCTTTTTGCCAAGGTACTTCGGTCAGCCGTTTTTCTACTCCACGGTGCACCCAACCAAGGCGTATTTCAAGGTTGACAATGGTCTCTCCAAAACAACTAAATCTGAAATGGCCTGGTTCTATGACACCGGCATGGATTGGTCCCACCGGTAATTCATAGACCCCTTCACCCTTAACTTCTAAGTATTCGTAGCGTCGGGAGAGGTGGTTTTTGAAATCGGCCGGTAGTTCTATTTGGCGAAGCGGGAAGAAGTCTTGAGCATATTGTTCGTGCAAAAGTAGATGTTTGAAGCGGGGATGACCCTCTGGCACAATGCCGAAGAAATCAAAGAGGGCCCTTTCGAACCAGTGAAATTGAGCGTGGCGAGTAGAAAAAGAAGGGAACTTGTTGTTTTCTATTGCTGTCAACGTTAGCTCGGCCGTGCCGTCTTTGGGCGAGAGAATGAGGGTCGCTAGTTCGCCGCCGCTAATTGATGTAAGCAGGCCCACTCGTTTCTCTGAAGTTTTCGAAAGTGCTTGATTGAGCCTCTCTTGAAGTTCGTGAAATGAAATCTGTTGGCGCTCTAGT
>LNEX01000176.1 GCA_001464165.1 bacterium Ga0077546 | reverse complement strand
CTCAAACCACTACAGTTGATTTACACAAGATAACGGGCCCGGTGCATCTGGCTGGTATCGGTGGCATCGGCATGTCGGCCCTAGCGCGTATATTGCTGCAACGAGGCCATAAAGTTTCTGGTTCAGACAAGGCCGCTAGCCTAATTACTGAAGAACTTAAAGAAATGGGCGCCGAAATTTTCATCGGCCATCAAGCTGAAAACTTGGCCTCGGCAGGAGCCCTGATCATTTCTACAGCCATTGTCGATGGCAATCCTGAACTTGTTGAAGCAAAGCGTAAAGGCCTACCAGTTTGGCACCGCTCTGAACTTTTGGCATACCTTGCTGAAAGCGACAAAATGGTGGCCATAACGGGTACTCACGGCAAGACCACAACCACAGCTATGGTCGGCCAAGCTCTTATAGAATGTGGTTTAGACCCATCAATTGTAGTCGGTGGCATATTCCACCACATCGGCTCCAATTCAAGACTGGGCCAGGGCGGATATTTTGTCGCCGAATCAGACGAATCGGATGGCACCCATATTCGTTCTTTCCCGCACATCTCTGTTATCACCAACATAGAAGCTGACCACTTAGAGAATTATCCTGGTGGACTGGATCAAATTCTTTCCACCATGGTCAAGTTTCTCGGCCAAACCAAAGCATTGAGTATTGTCTGCACAGACGATAAGGGTTGTCGCGACTTGCTTGAGCGCGCATCTGCTCAAGCGGTTAAAACAAGAATTGTCACCTATGGCACCTATATTGCTGACAAAGGCACTGCCAATCAGCCTGAGTATGGAATGACTAGTCTGCCCGGTTTTGAGATGCAGGTATACCATGCCGGTAAACTACTTGGTTCAATGACCATGAAAGTACCCGGCGAGCACAATAAAATGAATGCTCTAGCGGCAGTAGCTGTAGCCATGGAGCTAGGCAAGTCATTTGATGAAGTGCGAGCAGGTCTCTCTACTTTTGCTGGTGTCGACCGCCGCTTCCAGATGATTGGAGAGAGAGCCGGAATTACAGTGGTTGACGACTATGCGCACCACCCAACGGAAGTAACTGCCACTCTAAAAGCTGCCCAAGAATACCTGCGAGTTACACGCACAAGTCTAGGCAAAGAAAGAGGCCGGGTAGTCTGCTTATTCCAACCCCATCAACCAGCCCGCCTAAGAGATCTCTGGCAAGAGTTCAGCGAATCATTTACTGAAGCTGACTTGGTACTTTTGGCTGATGTTTATATCGCCCGTGGTGGCAAAATTGACGGCATTGACTCTGAGCATTTCGTCAAAGCAATCAAGCACGATAATGCCCATCATCTATCGGGGCCAACCACTGAACTAGCGACTAAGCTTCTGCCCTATCTTCAGCCCGGTGATCTACTTCTCACTGTTGGTGCCGGGGACGTCACCAATGTGGGCAGTCAATTACTTCCTCTTCTTCAATAGCGTCAATATGGAAGATGTACAAAATGCAACGCTAGCGCGATATACCACCCTGAAAATTGGTGGCGATGCCGATAGGCTGTGTCATCCACAAAATGTCGACGAGTTAGTAAACCTGGTAGCGGAGTTAAAAGCCGCCGATCAACCTTGGTATGTAATCGGCGGTGGTTCTAATTTACTAATCGCCTCTGATGGTTATAGAGGAACTGTAATACGCACCACTCAAATGACCAATATAAGCATTCTCGATTCGGGACTACTTGAAGCAGAAGCCGGAGCAAGGCTACCCCACTTAGCCAAACATGCGGCCCAGAAAGGGCTAGCCGGTCTTGAGTTTGCGGTGGGCATACCTGGCACCGTGGGAGGTGCCGTAATTATGAATGCCGGTGCTCACGGTAGTTCAATATCAGCCATCTTTGACAGTGCCAAGGTTCTAGATAGCCTCACAGGCGAAGTATCAGAAATGCGTAGCGATGACATGGCCTTTCAGTATCGCCGTTGCGCCCTTGACCCATCGCGCCATGTAGTACTCTCTGCCAAATTCAAAATGCCTACTGACATTCCCGAAGAAATTGAAAAACGCACCAGGCACAATGAAGAATATCGATTCAAGACTCAGCCTCTTGGGTTTCCTAATGCTGGCAGTACCTTTAAAAATCCACTTCCGGACAAGGCCGCGGGCTTCTTGCTAGATCAAGCCGGGGTAAAAGATTTAAAAGTTGGTAATGCTGCAGTTTCGTCTATTCACGCCAACTTCATCGTCAATCTGGGTGGCGCCACCTCTGATGAAGTGATTAACTTGATGAAGCGCATGCAAGAACGTGTACACGACAAATTTAAGTTGGATTTAGTACCCGAATGGAAGACCATGGGTACATTCACGGACGAGCAATTAAGCGTCTGGCATAAAAAGACAGCAGTGGAGAATAAACAGTGAAGACAGCCAAGAAAATGCCCCCTGAAATTAACAAGAACACAGTGGTAGGCGTGCTTTACGGTGGCCTCTCTAACGAACGAGAAGTCTCTCTGCGCTCTGGCCAAAATTGCTATAACGCTTTGCTCAGACTTGGTTACAAGAACTCTGTTCTAATCGATGTCAGTGAAAATCTCACAGAAGATCTAAAAGAAAACGCGGTTGAAATTGCTTTTCTTTGCCTGCATGGTAAATATGGCGAAGACGGTACCGTGCAGGGCCTGCTTGAGTTAATGAAACTGCCTTATACGGGCTCAGGTGTGCTCTCTTCTGCTCTAGCCATGAATAAGCCACTTACTAAGCGTGTGCTGACTGCTCAAGGGCTGCCCTTTCCTTCTAGCTACGTAATTGAAGAGCATGAAAGCGATAACTTTGATCAGTTCATCAAAACTTTACCGGCACCACCGGTGATGGTGAAGCCCTTGAACGAAGGCTCATCAGTTGGAGTATTTAAAATTGAAGATGCCAGCGAACTGGCCGGATGTGTCAAAGACACCCTGAGAGAATTTGGTGGTGCAATTGTCGAAGGTTTTGTCAGCGGACAAGAAATTACAATTGGCGTACTAGAAGAAAGCCACGCAGCTAGCAGCTCGGCAAGTAGCTCTCTAGGTAATACTAGTATCGGCGGCCATAGCCATAGCCAACTAATTGCTTTACCCATACTTGAACTGCGACCAAAAAGCAAAGCTGGCTTCTATGATTACGAAGCAAAATACACTGCTGGCATGACCGAATTTGTCTTGCCCGCCGAGCTATCAGAAGCACGCACAGCCGAAGCACAAGAGTTGGCTAAGCGAACTTTTAGAGCGCTAAACTGCAGCGGCTACGCAAGAGTAGACATGATCGCTGGACATGACGGCAAGCTCTACATACTAGAAGTGAACACCCTGCCTGGAATGACTGATACCTCCGACTTACCAGCCATGGCTGAAGTCGCTGGTATCTCTTACGATCAACTAGTGGAGCGCATTCTATTCAGCGCCGGCCTCGACAAATAGAGCGGTTTGGCAAGAGCAACTAGACTTAGTTAGCGCACCTTAAAAGAATCAAAAAAATTCTTCGTTTTTAGATCGTCTAAGGCGCCGCCAAAAGCATAAAGTATGATGTTGTGCTTGGGCTCAACGCATACCTGAATACTTGTCTTAGATCCATCTGCTTTGTCAAATTGATAAAGCTTTCCGCGCCAATTGGTTCCAGTAACATCTTTTTCGATAGACCGCACAGCAGGATATCCGGCCTTTTTCAAACCACTTTCGAAGTCGAGCGCTTATTAACGCTGACTGTATAACTCACTTCGCCATCCCTAGCTTCATATTGAGCAAAGCCAGAGGTTTTGGTCGTAGTGCTCACTGGTGAAGGCATATCAATACAAAATTCGTTTGCTTGATCCGAAAAAGGTAGCCAGGGAGAAGCGCTGCATCCGTAGCTACAGACCACACTAAGAGCTAGACTAAGTAGAACCCCTGCCCCTCTCATCTCTTAAACCAACTAAGAATCTTAGCTAACAAGCCCCTGCGCTCGGGCTTCAGATCACGCACAGACTTCATCTGTGGCCGAGAAACCTGTTGATTGTCGCTGGCTGAAATTCTTTGATTAGATTGCGAAGAAGTTCTTTGAGAGCCTGTTTTAGCCTTAAGTGCGCTGTTCTTCTGCGAAGCTGAAACCTTTGGGTTGCGCGTAGAAGATGCCGAAGGATTGGAATCGCGATTGCCGAACGCTCGCAGACGATCAAAGCTGGCCCTACCCGAACTAACGGAGGCAGATTGTCTCTTGCGCTCATTATCTTGCTCTTGGCGAAGGGCACTAGCCGCAGCAGCCATCCCTGACTTCATGATCTTCTGCGAAATAAACTGTTCTTCCTTGGTACTGTTGGAACGCTGCAAGAATACTTCATCGGGAATTTCAAACTCTGCATGCATCTCTTGATAGATGCGATAAAGAGTATGACGCACGTGCCGGGCTGTTGCTGGCCTATCTTCAGGACTGTGAGAAGTGAGCTGCTTTACCAACATATCTAGATTCGGATGAACGTCGGCCCGGTGCTGGCTGGGTTGACTGGCCGTCAAAGGCTTTGGCCTCACCCCAGTAAGCAGGTGGCCAATGGTGGCACCTAGAGCATAGAGATCACTTCTAGTCTCGGGTTTGCCAAAATACTGCTCGGGTGGTGAATAACCAGCGGTAACTACTCTTGTTGCAGATTCTTTTGGCATAAAAGTTCTGGCAATACCAAAGTCTATAAAAACTATCTGCCCTTCGGGCGTTAGCATCAAGTTACTGGGTTTGAGATCTCGATAAATAATCGGCGGTTCTTGGTCGTGCAGATACTCCAACACTTCGCAAATTTGAATGCCAACTTTGACGGTGTCATCGTCATTGAAAGCACCAAAGTCATTAATGACAGACTCAAGCGAACTACCGCGGACATAGTCCATGACTAGGTAGTGCTTGCCATCCTCAGTTGAATAACTGTCAAAGAAACGCACCACTCCTGGGTGATTCAAGCTCTTCAAGAGAGAAGCTTCACGCTTAAACAGCCTTACGGCCTCAGAGCGCTCTTCAGGATCGGCGTATTTGCTATTGAGCTGCTTAACTACGCAGGACGAATTGCCGGCAGCCGAATCTTCGGCCAAGTAGATCACACCCATGCCGCCAGTACCGAGCATCTGTAGCCATCTATAGCGCTTAAACCAAGGATCGGTCGAATCGGTCACCACAGGTCTCCTGCAAACCTTTAACTATGTTCCCCCGGATTCACTCTTTTTATTGTAAAGGCGCCAATTGCCGCAACAGGACTTTATCTTGCTTATCGACACTTGAGAACGCAAAAAAGATTCAAATTACCAGACGAAAATATGTTGACATACGTTTGTATGGTTGGTATTATTTTCGCATCTCCCCCACCCAAGTTGTTAACGAAAGCTAGAAACTAGCGGAGGTGATTTATGAGTCTTGCCAATGTATCACTGGTGGGGAACCTGGTAAAAGCTCCCGAACAAATTCAATTCTCGAGCGGCAGAATAAAAACGACCTTGGTTGTAGCAGTAAACGGAACGAATAAGTCAGGAGCAAGCAAATCAGGAGCAAAAAATACAGATGGTGATAAGTCTGACAGGTTAGACGGCAATGATCCTAATAAGGGAAATACCGTCACCGCAGACTTTTACAGGGTTGAAACCTGGGGTAAGTTAGCGGAACTTGCTTCCAAGTATTTGACAAAAGGTAATCAGGTGACCGTCTCGGGCAAGCTTACTTTGGACCATTGGACCGATAAGCATGGCGCAAACCGAATTACCCCTGTGGTCGAGGCTAGTCAGCTTTCGCTGCCGCCGAAGCCAAAATCTTCAGAGTTTGACAGTAACTGCAAGGGGGCAAGTTA
>LNEX01000175.1 GCA_001464165.1 bacterium Ga0077546 | reverse complement strand
GTTCTTAGAACTGCGAAGAGACCTAGTGTCGCGATAAACGGTGCTATCTGCCAGAGCGCGGCGATTACTTTTCCCTTGATGGTTTGTTGATTTGGGCTATCTGTGACAGGCCCGGTTACTGAGAGTAATTCAGCTGCAAATAGCACCGCCGGTAGTGTTATCGCCGTTTCTTTCGAACCGAGGGCTAACCAGAATGATATCAGTGAAGCTACTAAGTAGGGTCTGGGTTTTCCAGTGCGAAATAGTAAGTATAGATAGAAAGAAGCAAGGTAGAAAGCAGTAGGGAGCGAGTCTACGCGGCCCACAATAGTCGCTACTGAGTCTGGATGACCAGGATAGACAAGCATCAATGCCCCGGCGATAACTCCTGCGCCGAGGGCCGCCCGACTTGAAACAGCCCGCAGCCAGTTACATAGAAAAATAGATTCGATACATGCCAACCCACTACCTTTGTTTGCCAGAGAGCATAGTCAATGACAAATGAGGCACAGGTGGTTGGTCGATAGGCTGTAATGCCGTCTTCTTCACCGCTGGTCCACGAGCCAAAGAGCTTACCTAGAAGTGCTTCTGGATGACCGTTGAAAGTTTGATAGGGATAGACTAGGTGACTAAATTCATCCAGGGTAAAGCCAGCGTGACAAATGCGGCCATAGAGCAAAGCTGCTAGAAGGGTGAGGCCTAGTAGCAGTCCAGCGGCCTGCAGCAATTTTGCCTTTTTCATTTTGCTATTCCATAAACGGCGTTGGCAATATCTTTGCTGAATGGTCCAGACATTCCTTCGACAGTCGTGTTTGTCAGTTCCACAACGCTCAGTCGCGCTTGCGGGTCAATAAACCAATGGTGTCCATAGGCGCCGCGCCATTGCAGCGTGCCCTCGCTGTGAGGGCCTTTCTCTGGTCTTGCTTTGAGTAATACTCCGGCGCCGTAGGTGAAGCCCCAGTCGCTACCCGATGACATACTGAGATTGCCAAGCTGGTTGGTTGACATTAGTTTGTAAGAACTATTAGTGAGTAGCTTATTGTCTTTTGTGCGGATGGCTTCGAGCAGTTTTAAGTAATCTTCAGCTGTTCCCGCAAGCCCAGCTCCGCCAGATGGATAGGAGCTTTTGTTAAATATACGAGCTGGGGCAAAGCTAAAGCAGCCGCCATTAAATGCCACTAGTTGTAGTGCTTGCATGCGCAATGGCTCAGCATTCTGTTTCGCGGGATCGTCGCAGTAGGCTGTCACCAGCCGAGGGCGATTGCCCTGAGCCAGGCTGAAATCGGTGTCGTTCATGGCCAGTGGTGCTGTCACTTTGTTATGGACAATCTCTGGTAGTTGCTGGTTAGCTGCTTTTTCTAGCACTGCACCAAGTAAATCAATAGAAAGTGAATAACACCATTTAGTGCCTGGCTCTGAAAGCAAGGGCACTGATGCTAGTCGGCGCATGTTCTCAGTCATACTTAAACCCGGCTGATCGAGGCCATCGGATACCTTTGCTTTGTGATAAGGACCTTCTTTCTTTTCGGCAAAGCCATAGCCGAGGCCCGATGTATGACTGAGCAGCTGAGAAATTAGAATTGTTGGAGTGGAGCCATCGGCTAGTTTTGGCTTGAAATCGGGCAAGAACTTAGTTACTGGATCGTCAAGCTTTAACTTCTTTTCTTCAATTAATTTCAGTGCTGCTGCTGAAACAATTGTTTTGGTCATTGATGCTAGCTGAAAGATGCTGTCTTGCTTCATTGGCTTTTGCATTTCGCGATCAGCTAGGCCAGCAGCCCGTTTATAGATGACTCGACCGTCTTGAGCGACTACCACCACCGTACCCACTATGCGCTTTTCCGCTAAAGCCTTGTCGATTACTTTGTTTATCCGAGTGGCTATTTGATTGCATGAAGCTAGATTCGTTGTCTCTTGGCCAAGGCCTGATTTCTTATCAAGAGCCAAAGCCCGACCGCAGTCTGGTTCTGGTATTGAGCAGAAGCCTGCGATTAGAGCCGCTGATAAAATGCGTTTGATGAAGGTGTGTGGCACGGCGATTTCCTGACTATCAACGAAGTTTAACATCAGTAAAATCAAAGTTTGGCCCTTCTCTCGCAGACCGGAACTGCGTACAGCTAAAAGGCGCCTCTTGGCAATAGGCGTTGGTAGCGGCCTTTGGTAAGGTGAAGACAGTTGATACTGGTGCTTTTGGTTAATCTCCCTTAATTGATTTGACTGAAACTGATATTCAATAAATATCTTCTTGGGCCCGTGGCTGGCTCATCGCAAGACAAGCGAAAGTGTTGTCATGAGCCTATTTTGGGGCATTTGAACGCACCGCAAATACAGACAGAATCCTAAACATCAGGAGCTTCTTCACATTTTGTTGCTATCATTTACATAACTGAGGGACGCCAACTGGTGGGGGATACAGAGCTTTTGTGGCTCATGAATCTGCGCCAACGAGCGTGCCGAATAGGCCAGTTGATAGTGGTCGCTAACAAGGAGCTCATTATGGTGATGGCGGAAATTAAGAACAAAAATCAGGCTTACCTCGACATGGATGACAAATACGTCAATCCTGTTCTGTCGCGCTCAGCCCGCATCGTGGCCGAGAGGGCCAGTGGCTCGTACATATATGATATGAATGGTGATGCTTACCTCGACATGGGTACTGGCATCGCTGTTAACAGCGTTGGCCATTGTCATCCTAAGGTTGTTGCTGCTGCTAAAGCTCAGCTTGATCAATTGATGCACACTTCGGTTACAACTCACCATCAGCGCTACATTGAGCTAGCCAAAAAATTGGTAGAGATTGCCCCTTCTAAAAAACTTGATTCTGTTTTCTTGACGAACTCAGGTGCTGAAGCCGTAGAAGGCGCTATCAAAATGGCCCGCTACGTAACTGGTCGCCCGGTTGTTATCAACTTCCGTGGTTCTTTCCATGGCCGCACAATTTTTACAACAGCACTGACTACTTCTAAGCTTTATTATCGTGAAAAATATGAGCCACTACCTGGTTCTATCTTCACAGTGCCGTTTCCATATCAGTTCCGCTCACACTTTAAAGACGATGCTGACAGATGTGTTGAAGAAACCTTCAAAGAAATCGAAGTGCTCTTCCACCAGTTCGTACATCCTGATCAAGTGGCTTGCTTCATTGTTGAGCCAATTCAAGGTGAAGGTGGTTATGTTGTGCCACCAAATGGCTTCTTGCCTCGCTTGCGCAAACTAGCTGACAAGCATGGCATCATGCTGATCATCGATGAAGTGCAATCTGGTTTTGCTAGAACTGGCAAAATGTTTGCAATCGAGCATGAAGGTGTTGAGCCAGACATCATGTTGATGGCAAAAGCCCTAGCTGGTGGTTTACCGTTGGCTGGTTTTATCTCGAAGAGCGAACATTCACACAAGTGGCCAGCTGGCCGTCATGGCTCGACCTTTGGTGGTAACCCAGTCTCCTGCGCTGCTGCACTAGCTACCATTCAAGTGATTGAAGAAGAGAAGCTTTGTGAGCGCGCTCATGAATTGGGCGAAAGAATGATGAAGCGCTTACGTGACTTTGCTAAAGGCAAAGATTACATTGGCGAGATTCGTGGTCGCGGTTTGATGATTGGTATCGAGTTCAATGATAAGAATGGCGAACCATCAAAAGAACACGCCGATAAAGTAGCAGAGCGCTGCTTAGAGCACAAAATGATTGTGCTCACCTGTGGTGTAGCTGGGCAAGTAATTCGCTTGATTCCACCACTAACTATGTCTGACGCTGAATGCGATAAGGCTCTGGAAATACTTGAAAAATGCATGAAGTTCTAGGACTTCAACAATTTAGGAGAAACAATCTAGATGAGTACCTCAACAATGCCTGAAGCATCAGCAAAGAAAGCTGAAAAGCCACATACCTACGGCAACTACATCAATGGTCGTCAGGTTAAAGCTGAGACCGGTGAAACTTTTGCTTCTTACAATCCAGCCAAAACTGACGAAGTAATTGGTTATTTCGCAGCTTCGACACCTAAAGATGTGAAAGATGCTGTAGATGCCGCTGCTAAGGCTTTTCCAGCCTGGAAGCGCACACCAGCTCCTCACCGTGCTGAAATCTTGCTTAAAGCCGCTCACTTGCTAGAGAGCCGCAAAGAAGAGTTGGCCCAAACCATGACTCGCGAAATGGGTAAGGTCATCAAAGAAGCTCGCGGCGATGTGCAAGAAGCCATCGACATGGCTAAATATATGGCTGGCGAAGGCCGTAGGTTGGTTGGTCAAACTGTTCCATCTGAACTACCACATAAATTTGCCATGTCTGTCAGACAGCCAATCGGCGTAGTTGGTTTGATCACTCCTTGGAACTTCCCTGTTGCTATCCCAAGCTGGAAGACCCTTCCTGCCTTGGTTGCTGGTAACACAGTTGTTATCAAACCAGCTAGTGACACTCCACTTTGTGCATTGATGTTCGTTGAAATTCTCAATGAAGCAGGCTTGCCACCAGGTGTTCTTAACTTGGTTACTGGATCTGGATCCAAAGTTGGCAATGCTCTGGTTGAAGATTCTAGAGTGCATGCCATTTCACTAACTGGCTCATGTGAAGTAGGCAAGAAAGTTGCTGGCCGTTGCGGCGAGTTGATGAAGAAAATCTCTTGCGAACTAGGTGGCAAGAATGCCATCTGTGTTATGGAAGATGCTGATATTGATCTGGCTTTAGAAGGTGCACTTTGGGGAGCCTTCGGTACAGCCGGTCAACGTTGTACAGCTGCTAGCCGTGTCATCGTTCACAAAGCTCGCTACGAAGAATTCTGCACCAAATTCAAGAAAGCTACTGAAGCTTTGAAATTGGGTTATGGCCTTGATGAATCAGTTCAAGTCGGACCAGTTGTAAACCAAGGCCAACTCGATACAGTAAAAATGTATGTTGAGATTGGCAAAAAAGAAGGTGCCAAACTTCTTTGTGGTGGCAACGCTCTAACTGAAGGGGTCTTTGCTAAGGGCTTCTTCCACGAGCCTACTGTATTCTGCGACGTTAAGCCGAGCATGCGTATTGCTCAAGAAGAAATCTTCGGACCAGTGACATGCATTATTCCAGTTGAGAACTTTGAAGAAGCTCTTGAAGTAGCAAACGGAACTGATTTTGGTCTATCGCTCTCTATGTACACCAAAGACGTTAACCGCGCCTTTATGGCTATGGAAGACCTAGAATCAGGCATTGTTTACATCAACGCTCCTACCATTGGTGCTGAAATTCAGTTGCCTTTCGGTGGCGTTAAGCAAACTGGCAATGGCCACAGAGAAGCTGGTACTGCCTGCATCGACTTCTTCACCGAATGGAAGTCTATATATGTAGATTATTCCGGTCGCTTGCAGAAAGCCCAAATCGATACAGACGAACTCGTTGCGAAAGCTGAATAATAGAAATTCAATTGGAGATAAGAAATGGATTTTGATTTCACACCCGAACAAATTGCAATGCGCAAACACATGCGTGAGTTTGCTGAGCGCGAGATTGCTCCTAAAGCTCAAGCTAACGACCGCGCTTGCAAATTCGATTGGGATATTGCTAAGAAGATCTTTGCTGAAGGCTTTCTTGGTTGCCCAGTTCCAGAAAAGTACGGCGGCCTTGGCATGGACTATGTTGCCTATGGCTTGATGACTGAAGAAGTTAACCGTGTTTGTTCTTCCACTAGAACTTTGTTCTCAGTGCAAACTTCATTGGTTGCTTTGACAATCTTCAAATGGGGCACTGAAGAGCAGAAGAAATTCTATCTGCCTAAACTTTGTTCCGGAGACTTCTTGGGTTGTTATGGTTTGACTGAGCCAGAAGCTGGATCAGACGCTGCTAATCAACAAACTCGCGCTGTCAAAGATGGCAACGATTACATTCTTTCTGGTTCCAAAACCTGGATTTCTTGCGGCACCATCGCTACTCATGCTTTGATTTTCGCAACTGTTGATCCAGCTCTAGGCCACAAAGGCATCACTTGCTTTGTGGTTGATACCAAATCAAAAGGCTTCACCGCTCAAGCAATGCACGGTAAGCTCGGCTTGAGAGCATCTGATACAGCTAGCCTCTTCCTCGATGAAGTAAGAGTGCCAGCTGAGAATATGCTCGGTAAAGTTGGTGAAGGCTTCAAAATTGCTATGTCGGCTCTCGATAATGGCCGCTTCTCCGTAGCCGCTGGCGCAATTGGCTTGGTTCAAGGTTGTATTGATGCTTCTGTCAAATACGCCATGGAACGCAGAACTTTCGGCAAGCCAATCGGCGAGCACCAACAAGTGCAAGCTATGATTGCCGACATGGTGGCTGACTGCGAAGCTGGCCGCTTGCTCTACTTGCGTGCTGCTCACTTGAAGAACAAAGGCGTGCGTAACAGCCGTGAAACTTCAATTGCTAAGCTCTTCTGTGGCGAAGCTGCTAACAAGCATGCTCACAATGCTGTGCAAATCTTCGGTGGCTACGGCTTCTCTGATGAGTATCCTGTTGAGCGCTACTTCCGTGATGCCAAAGTATTGAACATCTACGAAGGTACTCGCGAAATTCAGCGCATAATCATCGGCCAAGATGCTCTCGGTATTCGTCTTGCCAACGGCAAGCCTGCTGAGAATCTAACTGCCATGGCTGCTGTTTAGAATCTGCTAGTCCAATAAAACTGAAGAGGAGGGGCTCAGGCTCCTCCTCTTCGCAAAATATTCGCTCAGATTTGCTGGCTGGCTTTTACTTCTATTTACTATGCAGGAAATTCTTCTATGTTCCGTCGCTTACCCGGACTCCTCAATGGTTCTAAAAATAGTTTCCATGGAAACTATTTTGTTTCGGCTGTTTTCTGGCTTCCGCTTGCTTTAATTGTGACAGCATCGGCCCACGCTCAGGGGCCAGCTGAGCATCAGACTGCTGCTGTAAGTCCAGTGGTCGGCCAGGGGCACACTAATGCTTTAGTTGGCTCTCTCACTAGCTTTGACATTGATGGTGACAATGCCCTGAACATTGGTGACTATGCCCGCGCCCAATTGGTGTTTAGTGAGCGCATCAAGAATTTGGGTAAAGACAAGAAGGGCTCTTTTGCCGAAGTTGGTCTCAGGGCTGGATTGTTTGAAGCTCTGCTCTGGCAGAGCAATATGGCTGCTGCTGCGCCTGAACTAAAGCGCATACACAAAGTGCTAGATCCACTAACAGCTAGTTCAACTGAGCATGATAAAGAGCAGGTCAACTTGCTCACGGCGCGAGTACTTGATGCACAGTCATGGCTGGAAGAAGGTCAGGGACAGCGCGAGCAGGCCATCGAGACTTTGAAGCGTGCTATTGCTTTGCTTAAGGTTGATGGTGTGCACAGTCACGAGACCTGGCGATTAGTCACCTGCATGGGCCATTTAGCTAGTCTCTATGCCGGTATGGGTGGTTATAACCAGGCTTCGCAATTGTTGCAGGATGCCCTTACTTACGCTAAAAATTCACCTAGTATTGCCCCTCTCAATATCGCTGACATTGAAGAACAGCTCGGCTCCATGCTATTCAAGCAAGGTCTTGCGGCTGAGGCTAATCAACACTTTGCCACAGCCCTAGCCCTGGACAATGCCACTGGTGCTGTACAGCGCAGGTATTCGCCAAAGCCATACTGGCTCTGCCCTACTTATACTTATACAGAGGGCTCGCCCTGGTCTAGTCGCAGCTTTCAAGACGGCTTGCAACGCAAGCGCATTACTCTAGACGCTGTGGCGGTGGAAGCCGTGGCTGTTCGTGATAATTCAGCCCAGGGCAAAGGCAAGGTCGTAAAAGTAGCTTTGACTGTGCTTAATCGCAGTCGTGGTCCACTCGAATTTATGGGTAAGAAACCTGAGTTTATTGCTATGACACCGAAAGCGGTGATGGCAACCATGATTGAACCGCTTAAGTTGGCTGACAGCGTCGAGAAGAAAGCTCAGAGTAAGGCTAAGTGGGTGCGCTTCTGGGGCCAAGATGCCACTCAAACCCTCAGTAGCACTTATATTAATCCGCCAGCCTATGGTTATGGTTTTGGCGGCTTCTATCCGCCGGTGATGAGTTATGGTGGCACCATTCCAACGGTTATGCGCAGTGGCAATATGACCACTGTCATGACTCAGGTACCTGATTATGCCGCGCAGCAAAGGGCCATGGAAAAGGCTCGGGCTATTGAAGATGATGCTAAGGCCTATGCTGAGCAAATTCGTTCGCAAAGCCTTGGACCTTGCGATATCAACCCGGGAGCAACAATCAGCGGTGCTATTTTCTTTCAGCTTGATGATGCCAATAAGGCTGGAGCATGCATTGTGAGAATTCCTGTTGGTGACGCTACCTTTGAATTTACGTTTGATAAGCTCGCGGGAAACTAGCATTGATCGGCCACTAGGAGCTAAGCAATGAAAACCATTAAGCCTGTTATTTTAGACAAATTTCCTGGAATGATTTGTCGGGGCTATGCTTTTGATGCACCATTGAATTATGCCGATCCCGCGGGAGCAACAATTTCTATTTTCGCCCGAG
>LNEX01000174.1 GCA_001464165.1 bacterium Ga0077546 | reverse complement strand
CTCGACTTGCCCTGGCTCTTTTTCTTGCAAGGCGGTCCGGGCTTTCAGGCGCCTAGGCCTGAGAGTTTATCAGGGTGGTTGAAGCGAGCGGCAAAAGAATATCGTGTATTGTTAGTTGATCAGCGCGGTACTGGTTTAAGCACAGCCGTGACTGAACAGTTGGTTTCAATTTATCCGACAGCTTCATTGCAGTTTAAATACTTGCAGCACTTTCGTGCTGACAATATTGTTCGAGATTGCGAATTGATTCGCAAGTCGCTTTGTCACGGCAAAAAGGTGACATTGCTTGGCCAGAGTTTTGGTGGCTTTTGCAGTACTACCTATTTGTCTATGGCTCCTGAAGGTTTAAGTGGTGCCATTTTAACTGGTGGCTTGCCGCCTCTGGTTGAAGATGCCGATGAAGTTTACAGGCAGACCTATCGTGAATTGATAAAGAAGAATCAACTGTTCTATAAACGCTATCCTGAAGATGTTTTGAAGGTGGCGAGAATTGTTGAACACTTGCAGAAAAATGCAGTATTGCTGCCCACTGGAGAGCCACTCACTGTAGAGCGCTTCTTACAGCTTGGTCTTAACTTTGGTTTTAATTCAAGTGGTGGCAGTATGAATACCGTTCACTATTTGCTTGAGAGCGCTTTTGATTCATCTAACGATTCCGTACTCAGCTATTCCTTTTTGCGTGATGTTGAGAGTCAGCTGCACTTTAATACCAACCCTATTTATGCTCTTCTTCATGAAGCTATTTATTGCCAGGGGCGTGCCTCTAATTGGTCAGCCGCTCGCTTGGTCAGTGAATATGACGAGTTCAGAAAAGACTCGATGCCAATATTCTTTAGTGGCGAAATGATTTATCCCTGGATGTTTGAGGAGTACACTTGTCTTAAGCCCTTTAAGGAAGTGGCAGAGTTGCTGGCCTCCTATTCGCAGTGGCCGTCCCTCTATGATGGCGAACGTCTCAAGAATAACGATGTTCCTTGTGTCGGTACTATTTATTGCAATGACATGTATGTTGCTCGGCAGCTGGCTGAGCAAACTGCTTCTGCAATTCGCGGTATGAAGGTATGGATAACCAACGAATATGAACATGATGGCCTGCGCCAGGATGGCGAGGTTTTGCTCGATCGCTTATTGCAGATGCTCAACGATTGATTAGTCTTCACTGCTGCCGAAGAATTTGTTGAAGACAATACTAATACGTGATTTTTTGACTTTGTTCCGAGCCAGAGTGCTGCTTCTGAGTAGATCTGTGTGTAGTTCTTGAGCGCTTTGGTAGCGGTCTTGAGGGGCTTTGGCCATGGCTTTGTTGATGATGCGCTCGAACTGTACAATCTGTTGCTGATTGATTTTCTCTGAAGGGGCTATGGCCGCTGGCTGCTCGGTTACCTTTTTTGTCATTAATGCCAAGATTGAATCGCCGTTGAATGGCGCTTGGCCTGTCAACATTTGGTACATGATGCAGCCTAGCGAATAAATATCAGAGCGCTCGTCTATGGCTTCACCAAGACATTGTTCTGGGCTCATGTACAAAGGCGTGCCAAGCATGTCGCCAGTGTTGGTCAGTTTTAAATGACCGCGGTTGCCTGGCAATTGGGCTATGCCGAAGTCGAGGAGCTTGATTCTCTCTATCGCTGGCGCTTGCATAACAATTATGTTGTCTGGTTTAAGATCGCGATGAACTATTCCCTTGCGGTGTGCTAGTTCAAGCGCTTCTAGTATCTGCGAGCATACGGCAACGAAGGCGTGAAATGAGAAGGCTCCATTTTTTGCTAAATGCTGGCGCAGGGTGAGGCCCTCTAGTCTCTCCATAACGATAAAAGCAGAACCTTCGTTTTGTAGCACAACGTCTCTGATTTCGACTATGGCTGGATGCTTTATCACTAAGAGTGCTCTAGCCTCGCGAATGAAGCGTTCTAGGGCTTGATTATGGTCAGCGTTTTGGGGGACGAAGTGTTTGATCACAACAGGGCATTTGTCAGTTGTGTCGTGGGCTAGATAAACGGTTATGGTGCTTTTCAATCCGGCTTTGCTACCGCCTTTGCTTTGACTGATTACTGACTCGATGATATATCTGCCATCAATCGTGGTGCCGAGTAGATTTTTAGGATCTTCATTATTCAAAACATGTCGGCCTCTGTAGCTTAAGTATTAAATACGTTGAGCCAGTTCCTGTCTCTGTTAAGAAGGGAAGCCTTGCCTTTACTGTCTGACGGGGCCGGTAAATTAGGCTTTTTGCCGTCCTGAATTGCGATAAGCACTTCTTTCATATTGTCGGCTGAAGCAAAGCGATTTTCTGGTTTCTTCTCTAGGGCGCATAAAACTGCGGCATCAAGTGCTTCTGGAATTTCGATATCTTTGAAGCGTTCGCGCAGGCTTTGCGGCTTTTGGCTTACCTGCTTGAAGCCTAAACGCACCGGGTTTGACGAACTAAAGGGTAGCTTGCCTGACAGAGCTTCGTACATCAAGCAACCGAGGGAGTAAATATCTGAGCGACTGTCGAGTCTTTCACCCAGGCACTGCTCTGGGCTCATATAGGCCGGGCTACCGAATTCTTCTCCTTCGGCTGTCATGTAGCGGGTTTCGCGCCCAGGGTTAGGTAGCACTTTGGCAATGCCAAAGTCAGACACCTTGACGAAATCGTAGCCACCCTTGGCCTTAAGCAGGTAAATATTGGCGGGCTTGAGATCGCGGTGAATGAGATTGTGCTGATGGGCGTGGCTGAGGGCGTCACAGATTTGTATGGCTATGTCGATAAGGCGATCTACTTCTAGAAATCCTTCGGTGCTAATTATTTCTTCTAAGGTGGGTCCGGCAAGAAAGTCCATAACCAGATATGGATATTGCTTTTCGGAGAGTCCGAATTCGTAGACGGAACAAAGGTTGGGATGATTTAGTTGTTTTGCTTTATTGGCCTCTTGCTCAAGGCGTTTCAGAGTTCTTTTGTTTTCAAAAGGCGAGCGTCTGAATATTTTCATGGCTAGCAAGGCGTCAACTTTTCCTGAGCGCGCTTGATAGACATAGCTGAGGGTACCTTTGCCAATGCGGTCTAAAAATTGATAGCCGCATTCAGTCAAGTCGTGCAATCTAACATTGGGGTCGAACCGCCTTTCTGGCGGGCCGTCTATTGGTACTTCTTGTTGCTCGTCAATGGGGAAGCCTTTTTTCGGCAGTTCAGCTGTAGCTAGGTGTGCTTGCGAAAAATTTTGGCTAGCTGCCAAGCTAGCACAGTTACAGAAGCCAGGGCGACCAGTACTCAACGATGAAATCGTAGATTGGCTCGGAAAAATAGGTCTGCTACAGGTCTCGCAGACTTCTCTAAGTATTATTCGCTGCTCTTTGTCCGCGCTCACACCACTTCTCGCCAGCTGTTAGTGCATTATGCCACCTCTGTGAGCAGGTTTATCAAACAGGCACGCGCTTAAGTCTCTCTTCCACTAATCTTACTGGCAGATAAATTATGGCTGCGGTGGCCCAGGCATTGAGGCAGCCAATGCCGAGATGTAAGTGTTCCAGGCTTGGTATCAGTCCGGCCGTGACAATGCCAACACTGCAACCTATGGTAAAGGCTAACATGGCAGGAAGGCGCAGTGCTGGCAATTGGTGCATTTCTTGAATGTGGTCGAAAATTCGGCTGTGTTTGTCACTGATTAGTTTTGCTATTGACCATTCGCAAAGTAAGATTGTAGTTCCCGTCGGAATGAGAATGCCGTTTAGGGTTGAAATTACTTCAATGCTTTTGGCCATGCCGCTGAATGAAAGCCAGTAAGCAACCAGGGCACAGACAAAAGCGTAGCCAAAGACAACATGCTTTTTCTTTACTTTGAACAAGTTTTCAAAGGCCTCGACTACGGCGTACAAGTTAGAATCGGCTGCGGCAAAATATTGAGCGCCAATGACAATTAGAGCCAGCAAGGCCACTCCACCAAAACTAAACTCATTCATGAATGCTGTAGCCCGTGCCGTATCTGTCACTTGACTAATTTGAGCGACCATCCATCCAGTAATAGGGAAGATAATTTGACCAATACAGAGTGCCACCGTTAGTGGTATCGCTGTTCGCTTTACTCCGGGCCGGGCGTGGCGCCAGTAGTCGGCCTCGTTGCCCCAAATTGAAAAACCGATTACAAACGATGCTATGGCGCCAAGAGCCACTGTCCAGCTCACATTGGTCTGCTGTATGGGCATTACAGCTGCGGCGGTGTTGTAGGCAACCACAGCGCGGAAAAAGGTAAAACCTACCCAGGCAATGAGGCAAGGTGCAGCAAAATATTTGGCGAAATTGACCACTCCAGAAAAGCCCCAGAGATTGTTGAGACACATCAAGAAGGAGAAACCAGCGGCCATGACGCCAATTGAAAGAGGTACGGCAAAGAGACCACTGACAGCGTCAGCCATGCAGAGGGCACCAAAGGCATAGCAGGCAAGAAATATGGCAATTAAGTTAAATGTGGTCAGGCGCGCGCCCCAGCGGCCAAAGACCGAGCGATTGAGGTGAGCATAAGTGCGTCCAGTGACTGTTCCAAGCTGGGCGGAAGGCACACAAAAGAGCAAAACCACTATGGCTGAAAAAACTGTGCAGGCTAAAACTTGTGCCAAGCTGAAGCCATTTTTGTACCACTCCACACCAATGAGAACAGTGGGAAAAGAGGTCACCATGGTAATCCACAAAAGACCCATGGCTAGAGGGTGGCGCCGATCTGCTAGGGCGACAATGTTCTCACTGCCTGACTCTATGGCAATGGCAATCTCAGTTTCGGCATTTCGCTCGGCTTTTGACTCCGCGCGGTTTCGTTCAATAATGGCAGTGGCAGTCTTTGTCTCTCTCATAGAGTCGGTTTCATTTCCTAAGCCAAAGCCCCACATAGCTAACTACCTTTGCTGTAGTCAATACTATAAGGGGCTTCTCAAGTGAAACAAATGGTGTGATTACCATTTAGAGCGTTGATTATGTGCCGAAAATTCTATCGCCAGCATCGCCAAGGCCAGGAACAATATAGCCTCGCTCGTTCAAGTTGCTATCAACAGAAGCTGTGGTGATGTGCACATTGGGGAATTGCGAGTGCACTCTCTTGATACCTTCAGGGGCAGCCACGAATGAAACCAATTGAATTTCGCCAACATTGAGCTTGGCAAACAGTTCGATGGCAGAAGCTGCCGAGCCGCCAGTGGCGAGCATTGGGTCAAGCACGATAATGCGGCTGTCTGGTGGCAGAGAATCTGGCAATTTGGCGTAATACGAAATTGCTTCGAGAGTTGTTTCGTCGCGTTTCAAACCGACGTGATAAATGCGGGCTGCCGGCAACATTTTTTGTGCGGCTTCTGCCATAACCAAGCAAGCTCTCAGTACTGGTGCGAGGATGACATAATCGGTTAGAGCCGAGCCTTTAGCTTGACCAACTGGGGTTTCAACAGCAAGCTCTCTGACAATCATTTGTCTAGAAGCTTCATAGATCAAATATTGGCTCAGTGTAATTGAATAGCGGCGAAAATCGGGAGATTGAGTTTGATAGTCGCGTAGCTTGGTGAGCAAATGCTGTACTACCGGATGGTCTACTACCTGTACTTTGTTGCCCAAGGCGATCATCAAATTTCCCTCCAGTGGCGATTGACTGCACAGTCGAATCTTATTTTCATACTTTGTTGTTAGCCATAATTGAGCGGGCTTGTGCTCGAGCCCATTTATCGCACTCTAGTATATCCTCCAGAGGCGGCGATTTTATTGGCTTATGTTCATCGAGTACTCTTTCGAGGGTTTCAGCGATTTGGAGAAACTTAATATCGCCTTTGAGGAACGAATCTACGGCTATTTCGTTGGCGGCATTTAGCACACAAGCCCGGGTATCGTCGCCAGCTGCGGCCTCTTGCGCTAAGCCGAGACAGCGAAAACGCACAGGGTCCGGTTTCTCAAAAGTAAGGTCTTTTAATTCGCTAAGACTTAGTTTAGGTACACGGCTTGAGGCAACGCGCTCGGGGTAGAAGAGAGCATAGTGAATTGGCAGACGCATGTCTGGAAGGCCCATCTGGCCGACGATTGAGCCGTCTACAAATTCAACCGCCGAGTGCAAAATCGACTGGGGGTGAATCACTACCTCTATTTTGCTGGCAGGAAGGTCAAAGAGCCAGCGCGCTTCAATGATTTCTAAGCCTTTGTTCATTAAAGTAGCTGAGTCGATTGTAATTTTTGCGCCCATCGACCAGTTTGGATGATTTAGTGCATCAGATATGGTGGCATTCTTCAGTGCTTCAGTTGACCAAGTTCTGAATGGTCCACCGGAGCCTGTAAGAAGTAATTTTTCAACTTCTTCTTCAACTCGTCCTCTTAAAATTGAGGCCCAGAGAGATTGGAAGATAGCTGAATGTTCGCTGTCTACCGGCACAATTTGAGCATTGTGCTCTTTCGCTGAACTAATTACTAGGTGACCTGCTGCCACCATTGTTTCTTTGTTGGCTAAGGCAATTATCTTACCTTTCGCTATGGCTGCTAGAGTGGGCTTCACTCCAAGAAAACCCACCACTGCAGTAACTAAAACGGTTGATTGCGGATGCTCTGCCACGGCCACCAGGCCTTCTTCTCCTGACATGCACTCAATGCCTTTTAGCTCTGTGGCGCTGAGTATTTCTTTTAGTTTGAGCACTGAAATCTGCTCCTTGAAATCTTGCAGATTCTTTTCGCCAGCTGCCAAGGCCGACACTCTAAGTTGCTCTGGATGAGCCCGGACGATGTCTAGGGTCTGCTTGCCGATAGAGCCAGTTGATCCAATTATGCTGAGAAACTTCACTTTTCACGTCCGCTTGCCAAATGATTATTCTAGAAGGCTCTATTCTAGAACTTTCTAGTTAAGTGTTCGCTATTTCAGGTCTTTATACTTCAGGTCTTTATACTTCAGAATCTGGGCGGCAGATTTGGCGGTAATTCGAATTTAGGGAAACTGCCTAACTTAATGTGATCGCGAATCATCTTGAGCGATGCTTGTCTAGCCATCGACTGATCGTAGACTCCAGCATAGAAGCCATAGAAGTCGTTGGGGTAGCGATTGGAACTCCAGTAAGGCACACCAGGCATCAAGGGCGAATAAACATTGGGTCTGGGGAAGTGATTGACTTCTCTTAGTTTGCCATCTGAATCACGATAAGCCGCATCGAGTAGTGAGATAGCTTCGTCGAGCTTTCTCAGTGTGGTGGGATTGTTGAGGTCAGCTGTGCCTGTTTTCAGAAAATCGTTCCTAACTTGTTTAACGGCAGCAGCAGTGAGCACATAGGCCAGATAAAGTTTGTAATATGGATTGTCTGAGGTTCTGGCCGCATCGCGCAATACTTGTTCTTGCTTCAGCAGGGCATCATCTGCTATTCCGGCTATGCGGTTGAAATAATTGATTGAGTTAAAGCCGCCATCTCTAGCCGGATTGAATTTGCCGTCGAAGCTTTGCAAATTAGCGAAAGTCGCTTGGGCGTAGTTGCGGTTGACGTCAATGCGAATTGATTCAATCGTTTTAGACTGAGTGGGAAGCTCTAAGGTTGTTAGGTTGCCCGGTATGTAATGCTTCTTGCCTCGGTCTTGACCGCCTTCAAACCAGATAAATAAACCTTGTGGGTCTTGCCAGTAGTTGACTTTTACACCAGGTGGAATGTCGGTCAGTTTAAGCTTGTCGAAGTCTTTGGGCCAGGTCTTAGCGGCGCCGCTTAGTTTGGCGTCAAAATCTTTATCGTTAATTGAGAGAATTAGGGCGCGGTTTTCGATTCTTACATCAAGTGGAGCGGCTGGCGTGTCTCTGACCTGGGCTATCTGGTCAGCCGGTTTTGTTGTTGTGTCTCGGGTGGGAACGTGCAATTGGTCGCTAGCTGCAGTTCCAGCTGCTGGCGGCGATAATCCAGCGTCACCGGGGTTGTTGTTTCTGCCAAAAATTGCGCCAAAATCTACGGCAGGTTTGCTTCCTGGCTGTTGTTCTTGGCTTTTGTCTGCTTGATCGCCCATCAGGCACTATTCTCCTAACCTGAAAGTACTGTAGTGTGCTTGCGCTAGGCCGTCAATGTTGAGAATACGAATTGCATAATAGGAAGAAGGTATGCCAATTAGCGCAACTTCAGGTCGATTATGCCAATTTCTTCACCCGTTCTACTGGCTCTGAATAGTTTGAGATGTTTACAGTCAATTCCTTCTGTTGCTTTGCCCTGCATCAGATCGACGTTAAACTGCCGCTTTGCTGCAGTCATTGTTTCTCCGAACTTGATGCCCCTAAGGTCGTTCAGTGTGTGCAGTAGTGAAGAACTGGTTGTGCTGCTCGTGTGAACGAGCATGTCGATATCTTTAGGAAATGGTTTGTGGGTGACAAAACTGCCAGCAAGGTAGGCTCTCTCTTGACCTTGATCGGCTAGTCGGCGCAACATTGGCTCGACTTTATTGAGCATCTGTATGCGGTGCTCATTAGAGCCAAAGTGGCGGGCGAAATCTTCGTAGGGTGTTCTGTAGATACCCGGCGGTAAGAAGCCGTTGGCCATAAAGTTTGGAATGCCATCTTTGCCTGGCAGCACCAAATCGACTGCTGGTTTTTCTCTGATGCCAGCAATTTGGGTTCGTTGGCTGAATTCAACTGGGCCGCCGCCGAAGCGGTTGGCGATGCCCGTGCCTACTGGGCCACCCATGTCTACTGGTCCACCGGTTCGAGCCATTGAGCTGGTTGCTCTCGTCAGGCTAGGTGCCACAGTCTTGGCTGCTACTGTGGCTTCAGCCATGGCTTCTGTGCTAAGTTTGACTGCCGCTTCAGCCATCTCTCGATAGGCTGGTTTAGCGGCAACAGCAAGATTCTCAATAATCGGAGCCCAGTTAGCCATGTGATTTCCCTTTCAATAAAGAGAATATATATGGCTAAAATTTCTACTTAAATGGGGTAAATACGCTGATATTTTGACAGGCTGTCTGCATGAGCGAAACTTTCGGCAGAAGCCAAACTGATACGATAGTGATTGAGTAGGGTAGCCTCTAGCAGCGCTGATTATCAAATTGCCCATAGAAATCGAATTAGACTCAACATTGTTTCGCGTGCATCACTACCAAACGGTGCATGCGGTAGCGAGCTATAAGTTCTGCGCTCAGGTTTGTCTGGGTATTGGCCTCCTCGCCACCTGCGCCAGACTGCTATCTATGGTAACCACATCTCAGGTTCTGCAGTTTGCGCTGGCGGCAATGCTGGCAATTGCGGTATTGCAGCTTCCTGGTTTCTTCTCATTGTCAGTGAAAATTTTGACGCAGGAATGTTCAAGCTGTTGTCAGAGTGAATCTTTAGACATCAATACACTGTGGCAGCCGTTTTATATCCTTGCTGCGCTGGCACTAAATTTTACGGGCGTGCCTGTACTTTTGCATTTTCTTGGTATAGGGCTTGGCACTGTTTTGGGTATTCTGATTCCCTTTATTGTGGCCTCATGTATTTTCTGGTTGCCTGTTGCCAGTGGTCGAGCTGCGCAGTTAGAGATTGAGGCGAAAGAGTTGAGGTGAGAAGCTTTTCGCAGGCTAGGCTGAACAAGCTTACGCCTGGAAGTTCTCGGTATATTCTGTATGGACAATGTCATGACGTCATGTTATATTAGGGACATATGGAGTTAGTGACGGTGAAAGGAATGCCTGTCGACAAGCGACAAGTTGATCTTAAAGAGCCCATGCAGAAGGAAGGTCGGAAGGAAGGTCGGAGTAAGAAGTTCGACATTCGCTGGACAGAGGCTGAGCAAGACCTTATCCGGCAAGCTTCTGCTCTTAAGAAAAGCACTGCAACCAGCTTTATTCGTGAGAATGCACTGGCCGCTGCCGAAAGTATTGTCTGCGAGCAACAGCGGTTTGTTCTGACTTCTGAGCAGTGGGCTCTTGTTGAACAGATATTTTCGGCACCAGGTAAGGTTCTGCCCAGTCTCAAGGAAAAGCTCGCTAAGCCTGAGCCTTGGGATGAGGCAGAGTAGTTGGTAAGCAGGCCAGAGCCGCTAACGAAACAGCACGACTTAAGCCAATTCGATTGTGGCAAGACATCACTAAACGACTGGCTAAAGAAGTATGCTCTCCAAAGCCAGAGTAGTGGGCAGTCAAAAACGATGGTAACTTGCGAGCCTGCGGGTGTAGTGATTGGATATTACTCGTTTTCGGTTGTCTCTGTTGAGCACGCAGAAAGCACGCCCCAAAGAGTTAAGGCTGGGCTAGCTAGACATTCCATACCGATTTTTCTTCTGGCAAGGCTTGCTCGGGATAGTAAATTTAGGGGGCAACAACTAGGTGAGCGCCTTTTGCTTCATGCCCTTAAGCGAGCAGCTCTGTTGGCTGTGGCGGTCCCCCTTCGTGCTGTTGTTGTAGATGCTCTTGATGAAAATGCAAGGCAATTTTACTCTTCTTTTGATTTTGTTGCTTGGCCAGTGGATGGTCTAAGAATGTGGATTTTGATGAAAGATCTACAGAAGACATTGAAAGAGAAGTAGACTTTGATAAATGATTAGTTGCTGGTCGGCGAATACTAACTACTCGGCAAAGACGCCATCATTTGTCTTAGCACTGGCACCAGTTGGGCTGCGGTTTGATAGCGATCGCGGCTTTCCATCTGCGTGCAACTGACCACAATTTCGCTCAGCTCAGGTGAGATGCGGTCGTTCTGCTCTTGGGGGTTGGAAGTGCTGAGTGCCTCAGGTTCGACACCAGTTAGGAGAAAGTAGAGTGTGCAACCGAAAGCGTAAATGTCACTTTGCACACTGGCTTTGCCTCGAAATTGTTCGGGGGCAATAAAAGCATGCTTGCCAACGAATGTTCCTGTGGCATTGCCGATGAACTCATTAGCGGCACCGAAGTCAATGACTACAATCGAGCCGTCTTCGCAGAGAACAATATTGTCTGGCGTGAAATCACGATGAATGAGCGGCGGATCTTGCTCGTGCAAATACTTAAGAATGTTCACCATCTGTAGTGCCCAGTTAATCACGGTGCTTTCTCTCTGTGGCCCGTTTTGTTTGACTAGCTGCCTTAAGTCTTGACCGTTGACATAGTCGAGCATGAGATAATTGCGCTCTTGCTCAACAAAATAATCTAATACCTTGACTATGTTGGGATGATTGATTTTTAGAAGCAATGCTGCTTCGCGGTCCAGCATTTCTCGAGCTTTGGCTTGGGCGCTTTCAATAGCGTCATCAGACACTACTGCCTCTTTCAATACCACTAATTTGCGCTCTTCAAGTTGACAGAGATATACTGCCGAAAGGCCCCCAAGTGCTAGGTGACGCATTACTTTGAGAGTGCCATTGCGCATCATGCGACCAGGATCTAGGGGCACGAAAGAGGTGGGACAGAACCGTCTGCTTAGTTCTTCTTCCCACATGCCTGTGAAGCTCAGCTGGGGAATTTCGCTGCCGGTTACTTGGTTCTTAAGTTCGTGCACGCTCTGGTCAATCTCTGCTGTATTACCCCACATTTCTATGGCTATGAGCAGTTTCTCCATATCCGTCGAATCTATGTGAGTTAGAGTGAGTGGTATGGCGCCTTTGGTAGACATAAATGTCACATGTCTATTCTTCCAGTCTTTCTGATTGTCACCACCCACAGTGATTTTATTGATCTCACTCCAGCGTAGTAGCTGATTGTGTCTGAAGATTGAGAATGGTAATTTGACTCCATCTTTGTCGATTTGAATAGCTTCATGACTAAGCCAATTGAGCAACACCATGCCCACGGCAAAGATCGTCAGTGTAGCTAAGCCAATGGCACAAGCACCAGGGTCAATATGTTGAGAGGCGACAAAGCTAAAATACTGAGTGACTATAGCAATTGCTGCTGTAATCGGGCAGGCCACGCCCCAGACGGGAAAAGTTAGGCGCAGCAGCGATAGCGTTGTGTCACGCTGATGATCAAGATATTTTACTCTAACCGCTAGTTCGGCCATTGACTCACCATTAGGAATTTGCTGGAACGACTAATCACTAGTGCGCTACTTTGAAAGTGTTGTGCTATTACGCTTCGATTGTTTCTTTATTTGCTTCTCTGATTTTTATTGTCACTCCAGCTTCATCATTATCATCGGCACTATTTGTGGGTAAATCGACTTTTTCGCTTATGAGAGCGATATCAATCAGTTCGCTCTCATCAATTGGCTGGCCCAGGCTATTGTCTATTTCTTCTACAGATTTAAATCGTTTGTTGAGATCAAGGGCTGTGCATGAGCGTACTATTTGGTCGAACTCTTCGCTGGTTTTGATTCCAGCTTCTACCGGGCTCGATTGCGAAATGGCTTCTGGTTCTTTTCCGGTCACTAGAAATTGCAGCGTGGCACCCATGGCGTATATGTCGCTCTGTAGAGAGGCTTTTCCTCTAAATTGTTCTGGTGGCAAATATGAATGTTTACCAGCGATAGTACCGGTGGTGCCAACTTGTTGAATTTGAGCGACGTTGAAGTCAATTAATTTAAGTTTGTTGTTGCTAGTCAACATCAGATTATCTGGTGTAAAGTCGCGATGAATTATTGAGCGTTTGTGCAGGTAAGAAAGTATTTGGCACATTTGCCCCGCTAACTCGCGAGTTGCTTCTTCGCTCAGGGCGCCTTTCTCTGCGATTAACTGGCACAAGTTCTGACCGTCGATGTGCTCGAGGCCAATGTAACCGCGGTGGTCTTCGAAGAAGTAGTCTTTTAGTTTGACTATGCCATCACTATCTAATGACTCTAATATTTTTGCTTCTTTTTCAAAGCTTTTCAGTGCTTGTTCTTTCAAATTGCGATCGGCGTAGGCTGGTACGATTGTCTCTTTGAGAACGATATTGCAGTTGTTCAGTTCATCGCGGCAGAGATAAGCTGTGCCTTGTCCGCCTACACCGAGGCGTTTTATTACTTTGTACTGATCGTCTTTTAGTCTTTGCCCCGGGGCTAGTGATTGGCTGCTGTTGCGCTCGGGAGCCGATGATAGCGACTGCAGCCACAGTTCTGTGTAACTGCGCTCACGGTGAGGCAACATCGCTTCGCTTAGTTCGCTCGTCATGGTGCAACCTGGCGCGAAACGTTCTAGCATGGCAGCTAAATCTAAGAAAAACGACTTACTATCGTTCAAGTTAAATTTGATTTTTGCCGCGCCATCAGCACTTCGGTCTAGGGCAACAGAGTGAACTTGAGGCCATTTGATTTGGGCTAGGGGCAGGCTATTTCCAGCCATGGCTATGGCCAAATTGAGGCCACTAGCATCGATGCTAAGTGAATTGGGTCGAAGTAGTGCTTTTAAGGCGAAAGCCGATGTATAGGCTAGAACTAGAGCTGAGATTGTTAGGGCAATTGGATGAGCTGAGAGGTGGTAGAAGGCTTCACCTGCTTTCCCTGTGGCGCTTAAGATCGGAGCGAGGGCATCTGAGATAAGTCTGACTAGTATTGCCTGCGGGTTTTCCGATGAGCGAAACTTTTCCGCTGGCATGTATAGCCAGTAGTATGCAGAATTGAGCCAGTTTGGAGCAAAGAAACAGGCTACCAAAATTGGTCCAAAGCGCAGCCAGGGCGAAGCTGTGTCAAAGAAAGCTTGGCGCATGTTGCGCCAGACCTGACCTGAGCGATACTCGATAATAAACTTGTTGCTGTCATCAACCAGTACTTTGCGAGCAATCTTTTTGCAACTCAGTAAGCTGTTGAGCACAGGGTCAATCTGACACTGTGGGTAATTGCTTTCAATGTGTTTTAGCAACCGTTGATAATCGGCAGCATTGAGGCGACTAAGATTGAAACTCATACTTTTGCCTCGGGCAAAGGTTAGAGTCATTTTTTTCGGCAAGACATCATGACCCTTATAGTCAGTGCCAATTGAAAGCAATTTATTTAGTTCTCGAACACGAAATCCGTGAGAAATTAGATTGTCTTCTATCCTAATTTTGCGCTTGAGTATATCTTCAACGAAATAGACGAGGCCCCAGATCAACACACTGATGTAGCCTACTTGAAGAGCCATATTGCCGCTGAAGGCTATAATAGAGCCAGTAAAAGGCAATATTAAGTAGGCCCATATGGGTAGCATGAAAAACGCCTTCCACCACAGCATAATGGTGGAAAGCTTGTCGCTGTAGCTGAATTGAAGGATTGCCCGTTTGTTTTTCATGCTGGCACTGCGTTGGGGACATCCTATATTCTGCTATACCTCCCAAAGGCCAGCTGGAAACACTTTAAGTAGTAAGCGTTAGAAGTGATCACGATTTACGCAGGCTAGTCTTAACTCTGGGCCAGTGCTGTCATGCAGTGCGAGAGCTGTTCGCTATGGCCAACCACAAATATTGAATCTTCACCTTGTAGTGAAAATTCAGCTGGTGGATGCGATACCACTTGCTCTGCTCTTCTGATGGCCAAAACGGTCACTCCTATCTGATTGCGCAGGTCTAGCTCCTTTATGGTCTTTCCCGCCAGAGAGTTTTTTACCTTAAACCAGGCACCGACGAAGTCTTCGTTGGCAAAACCAATGATTTCGCCTATTGGTGGATGGTAGTCAAAGTCGTCAGAATCTTCGGTACGACTATTGCGGATGAAGCTCAGTGCTTTTGCAAGTTGGCCCGGTTCGGCGTTCTGCCCTAGTAGTGCTTGTTTCGTTAGCTCCAGGCTGGCTTCGAATTCTGGTTGAACAATCTGGGCTGCTCCTGCTTGCTTAAAGGCTGCTCGGTCTGCGGGGCGATGGGCTCTTACTAAAATGCGTAAATTGGTGTTAACTTCGCGGGCCATCTTGATGATATTTACTGCTGCCAGTGGGTCTGGCAGAGTGACTATCAGTGTAGTGGCTGCAGTGATGTTGCATTCACTCAGCACTAAACGGCTTCCTGCATCTCCATAGACAAAAGGTATATGGCGCTGTTTCAAGTCTTCGATGGCGGCGCCGTCAAGTTCTACCACTGCCACCGGGATGCCCGCTTCACGAATAGCTAAGGCGACGTTTTTGCCTACGCGACCAAAGCCGCATACTACGGTGTGGTTGGTTAGAGGTAGGTGGGTTTGCTGATTTTGTTCAGAGTTGACTAACTCTGGGGGGCGAATGCGCCTAATTATTGGCGACAGCCAAGAAATGATGCTTGGCGATGCAATCATTGAGATTACTGCAGCAGCAAAGAACAAGTTATATAGTGAGCCAGTTATCAGGCCTGCTTTGTTGCCAACTGTGGCCAAGACAAACGAAAATTCCCCTACTTGAGCTAGGCACAATCCGGCTAGAGTGGCGCTGGTTAAGCTATTTGTAGCGAGCAAAGATGCCAGGGTAGCAATTAGTGTCTTTCCTAAAATCAATACGCCGACAAAAATAATTACTTCGTTCCAGTGCAAATAGATATAGGCTGGGTCAAGCAACATGCCTACCGAAACAAAGAACACTGTGGCGAAAAGGTCTCGCAGCGGTATCAAATCTGACAGGGCTTGGTGGGCATAGGGAGATTCACTGATCATGATGCCAGCAAGAAATGCACCGAGGGCGATTGACAATCCTAGCTCGTGACTGGCTATAGCAACGCCGAGGCAGAGACAGATCATAAAGAGCAAAAACAATTCGCGAGAGTTTGTACTTGCGACTTTGGCTAAAAGTGGCGGCAAGATCTTTATAGACATGATAATCACTAGGGCAACTAGAATAAGTGCTTTGCCGAGTGCTATCAGAAGAGCAATGCCAGTATCGGCTCCAGCGTCTTTGAGAGCGGGAATTAACGACATGGCCGGAATCAGGCTGAGGTCTTGCACGATTAGAAGTGGAATGAGAATGCGGCCGTGAATTGAATCAGTTTCGCCTCGCTCGGAGAGCATCTTGGTTGCCACCACTGTGCTCGACAGGGCAACGATGAAGCCGAATACGATCCCGCTTTTGAGTTCTGGCGCTAAGCCAAAGTGAACCACTGCCCAGCCAAAAACCAGTGTAGTGATGACGATCTGAAATATACCGGCAGCGACTACTCTGTTCGTGCGGAATAAGAGCTGCCTGAACGATACTTCCAGGCCAAGAGCGAACAATAGAAGGGCAACGCCCAGCTCAGCTAACACCGATATGTGTTCTGAATTGCTTATCAGTTTTACACCATGGGGCCCGATCGCTAGGCCTGCCAGCATATAGCCAGCCATGGCAGGTTGCTTCAATGCCACTGCCGCAAAACCGAATATTGCGGCGGCTAGCCAGACCAGAGATAGGTCTAGAATTAGTTGTAAATCAGCCAAAGTACGTCCTCTCATTTTCTTGCAAGCTTGAGCTTGTCTGAGCAATCCTCAGCGGCAGTTCTTAAGGCCGTGCAAGGACAGACAAAGCTAAAGTCTGCGAAGTAAATTTTGTGTAGCTCAGAAATGGTTGCAGAGATTTAGATCAGCATTGCTTGATTGATCAGCCAGAGCGGTTTGGCTTTGCCTGCTTGATTGAACCCGGTTGCCTTTAGCACTAGTGGCTTGGGCAAGCGAACAGTGCTCGACCATCTTGAAGTTGAGGCTATGTCATTGCTCGACACGTAGTTATTCGAGCTTTTCGTTTTGCTCGTTAAAAGCTGCAAGCCTGGCCCGGCCATGTCGCGCATAGCGGCGTTGTGGCCATCGAGTGGCTCTAATGTGTATTGCTGAGAGTCGTACTCGCGGGCGAGCGCATACGTAGGAACTGCCACAATAGATAGCAGCGCCAAAAGCATGGCAAATATCACTAGCTTACGCAGCCGCATATTCAATCTCCGACATCCTTTCTTTACTTACCCGTTGACAGCCTTGGGCAACCCCAATTTATCCAATCTTTTACTTTTGACTTCTAATATCCTTTTCTGGTTCTGCTGCGGTTTCTTCGATTTCTTCGTCGTCTTGACCGCTCCTATTTTCTTGCTTGGTTCTGTAAGCCATGAACAAGGCCAACAAATTTTTGGATATAGAGAGTAATCAAGATAAAAATGAGACTAAGTAATTTTCTAGCTATTTCACTAATTACCATTCATACTGCCTCCGGCTTGCAAGCTGCTTGCGCTCAAGACAATTCGGCTGGCCGGTCAAATTCTAGTAGTGCTACTCCCTCGCAGATTTATTTGAATTTCCACGAGAAAATGCTGGGTGCTAGTTCTGTTGAAGAGCTTTGTCCGATGTTTGCGGCCAATAGAGTAGAGCAAATCAAGAGTGACGAAAAGAAACTTCCGGCAGAGCAGACGAAGGCCATGTTTCAATTTATGCAGCAAGTGTCGCCTCGTAAAGTGAGAATTCTCGGCGAGGCGATCACCAATGATAGTTGCACCCTTACTCTCGACGCGCCGGACTACAAAGATCCAATTTTTGGGGATAAGGGCACACGAGCAGCAGACAAAAAAGGCACTACCGGAAAAGTTTCAATGGTGCGTGAAGATGGACAGTGGAAAATTGAAAAAGAAAGTTGGATGTCTGGCGATTAAGGCTCCCAGGTTTGTTGACCTAAGGCAACGAGAAGCTGCGACACGCCAAGTTTGTGCGTGATAGACTGAATTTTATGTTTAGCCACTTGTAGCCAAGATAAATGATCGAAACACCTAAGCCGTCATATCGCAATCTTGTAATTTCTTTGGAGCAAGCTGAGCAACGCATTGAAGTCCTTCAGAACCAACTAGTCGACGCGCTTGCCAAGCTGGCCGGCGTTAACCGCCAACTTGACACCTTTAGCGTCAAATATTCGGGTATGGCTGAGTTCAGTTCTGACTTGAATGCTGTCGGCGCTGCGTTAGAAATAGCAAGCAATCAGTTGCTGGTAGCTAATCAAGCGATTGTCGATGCTCATACCGCTGGGCTGATCGAAGCTGAAGAGGTAGAGAGAGTTGGTAAAAAATTAGCCGATGTCAATTGTGAGCTTGCGCGAGCCGTGCAGAAGTTGGCCTTGGTTGAAGCGGAGTTGGTAAGAAAATCTAAACATGTGGTTGAGCTAGAAACGGCCCAGCTGGTTCTCGAAGATTTGAATATTCAGGCCAAAGAAGCCAATCACCAGTTAGTTAACCTCAATTTAGATCTAGCAGAAGCCCGTGATTTGGCTGTCTCGGAGGCTAAACTTAAAGCGCAGTTTCTGGCTAATATCAGTCACGAGATTCGCACGCCAATGTCTGGTGTAATCAGCCTTTGTGAGTTATTGCTGCTAAAAAATTTGGATGACGACTCAAGGAAAATTGCCAATTATATTGAGCGCTCAGCCAATACTTTGCTCGCGATTGTCAATCAGTTGCTTGATTATTCAAAGCTTGAGTCCGGCAAGATGCAGAAGGAGCAGGTGCCGTTTTCACTTTCTACTGTAATCGAAAGAGTTCTTGTAGTAATAAATCATGATGCCGAAATCAAAGGCCTTGCGATAAACACAGTCGTATCCCCTAAAATACCGGCTTGTGTTCTTGGCGATGAAGCCCGTGTAGAAAGTATATTGCTCAATTTAGTGCATAACGCAGTTAAATTTACAGAGCATGGCTCAGTAACAATTGATGCTGATGTTCTCGGTCAAACTTCTAGTTCTGTTGTTGTGCGAGTATCCGTAACCGATACAGGGATAGGCATTTCAGAGGCAACTCAGAAACTTTTATTTGAGCCATTTGTGCAAGCCGACGGTTCGACAACCCGCAAATACGGTGGTACTGGTTTAGGCTTGTCTATTACTAAGCGGCTTGTTCAGCTTTTGTCTGGCGAAATTGGAGTGACTAGTGCCGAGGGTAAGGGATCAACGTTTTGGTTCAGTCTCTGATTTTAGTCGTAGAAGACAATGAAATCTGTCGCTGTACTATCGAAATGCAGCTGGCTAGCTTAGGCTTTGAGTCTCACAGTAGTGTCCATGGCAGGGATGCTCTTGAGCGTCTCAGTAGTAATTCATATGGCCTGATCTTTATGGATCTCCAGATGCCTATTATGGGTGGTATTGAAACAGCCAAGGCCATTCGTGCCTTGGAGCAACAAACAGGGCAAGCCCGAACTCCAATTATTGCCATGACTGCTAATCCTAATAGGGACGGTTGTTTGGAGGCAGGCATTGATGATTTTTTACTCAAACCCATTTTGCTTGCAGCGCTCAGAGAAATGCTCGAACGGTGGTTGCCTACAGGTCACTAAAAATCTGTTTCATTCTAGCCTTCTGAGTCACCCCGTCGCGCTTGTAAATGCGCTTGCAGATGACCTTGGCTCTCATCTACTGCCTCGATAACTTCGTTTTCTAAACGAGCCAGGAGGCTATGGCATTGTGTTAAATTTGATGTGGCAGCTGCCTCTTGTAATTCTTGCAGAGTGCTGACCAGTTTGGGTGCGCAAATGGTAAGGCAGGCGCCTTTGAACCCATGGGCGGCTGAGCGAAGGGCTTTGTAGTCTTGTTTGGATAGATGTGCTTGAAGTGTAGTTACTTCGCTTGTTGCAGCAGTAGCAAACATCGATAGTAGCTGCTGGTAGTTTTTCTCACTAAAGCGCGAAGCAAGGAGGCTGATGTCAATAAAGGTTTCTAAGCCGGGGGCTTTAAACTGGCCAGTTGTAATTCGCTGAGTTAAGGTGCTAATTTTCTCCACTTCTTTAGACCAATTTCGCAGTATCTTTTCTAGTTCTAATGGCTCGACTGGTTTGGTGATGTAGTCGACCATGCCGGCAGCTAGGTATTCTGCCTTGCAATCTTCAAGGGCATTTGTAGTCACAGCGATTATGGGAATTTGAGTTTCTTTTTGCTCTTGAAGCTTTTTGATAATGCGGGCTGTGGCATAGCCATCTAATTCGGGCATTTGGCAATCGAGAAAGACAATGTCGAATTGCTCATTGCTAAAAACAGATACTGCCTCCATCCCAGTTTTAACTACTTCAACTTCTAAGTTGAGATTTTGCAGTTGAAGTTTGATCAGTTGCTGGTTGAGCTTATTGTGTTCTGCTACAAGTGCCCTCAGTTTTCTTGGGTTGAAAGTCTTTCTAGTTGGTGATTCCGGCATCTGCGCTCCTCTATTCCGCTCGGCGATCTATGCGTTTACCGGTACTCTGTCTAAAGCATCAAGCATTTCTTCTGCGCTTTGAAAACGATCGTCAGGATTTTTTTTCAGGGCCTTGAATATTATTTCTACTAGTTCTTTAGGGTGATTGACTCCGGGCTGGAAGAATGGCAATAGGGAGGGAGTTTCATTGAGGTGTAGCCTAACCATTTCATAGAAGCTATCGCCGGCAAATGTAGGTTTGCCTGTAAAACATTCGTACATGACGCAACCTAGAGCATAGATATCGCTTCGGGCATCGAGTTCTTTTCCAGTGCATTGTTCTGGGCTCATATAGCTTGGGGTGCCCACTACTTCCCCGCTACTAGTTATTTTCGAGCGTTCTTTGGCTGTGCGTGGATTTTTGGCAATGCCGAAGTCTACGATTTTTACCTGCGGTATGCGGTCTTCTGAAATAATGATATTGCCGGGTTTTATATCTCGATGGACAATTCCGGCTTTGTGCACAACGGCTAGGCCGCTCAGCACTTGCTTGAAGATACCGATTCCAATTTCAGTCTTGAGAATACCACTGGTGGCTAGATAGCTTTCAAGGCTTTGGCCGGATTGAAAGTCCATAATCATATATGGCTCTTTGGTTGCAGTGACGCCAAAATCAAAAACGGAAACTAGGTTAGGGTGTGACAATTGGCTCAATGTCTGAGCTTCACTTTGAAAGCGGGCAACAACGTTGGCGTCAGCTGCATGTTGGGGGTTTAACATCTTTATGGCTACAGGGCGATTCATGAGCACGTGTCTGCCTTTATAAACAACACCCATGCCACCGCGACCAAGTACGCCATCGATTTCGTAGTGCTCGCCTAGGCGTGTTCTTCCTTCTTGATAGTTTCTTATTCCGTAATTCTCTAAGCCAACTGCTTTATTGTTAGATACTTGAGTAGCACCTTTATCATTCAACTCTTGCTTGGCTGATTCTAAAAGGACACTAAGTGTTCCTTTAACCAAATCGCCTACATTGGCTAAAGATGAACTTGTACGATTGGCAATTGTTTCTAGGTTACAGCCCATGCTTAGCATCTTTAAAATTGTCATCTGCTCTTCTGAAAGAGCGTAATCTTTGAACGATTTGAGGTGAGACGATGGCCTTTCAAACTCAGCTATGCTGCTATTGTTTTGCACCTTTAGCAACCGGTGGGCGATGCCGGGATCTAGCCAAGTGGCGCCTGATGTAACGGCCTTGATGGCATCATAGAGATGCTCGCCAGCTACGCTTTTTAAGCAGTAACCGTCAGCTCCAGCCTCAAGCGCTTCAAAAATGTGCTTGTTGTCATCGCTAGCTGTAAACATGATGATATGGGTGAGAGGCAGCACTTCTTTAATTTCTCGTGATGCCCGTATGCCATTGATTGTTGGCATATCAATGTCCATCAAAATCACATCAGGTTTGACAGACAGAGCTTGCAAAATGGCGCTGGCGCCATTGTCGCAGTCTGATACTACCTTTATGTCAGGGTAGGCATCTAGGGAGCACTTAAGCCCGAAGCGGGTAATCTCTTGATCTTCAGCGATTAATATAGTTATTGGTTTTTGCTGAGACATTTAGGCAATAGCTGGCCGAGCAAAAGTTCGGTCAATGCGGCTATCATTTTGTCTCCTTAAGTCCTAAGCGAGCATCTCTCATTTCCATGTTTATTTTTACACATCTAGCTTGCGGGTGGTCTCATTCTTTTGGCTGACTAGTGGAATTATTTCTATAGCGCAATCACTGTCAAAACTGTTTGGTGATACAACGCAATTACTTCGGGCTGACCTAGGCTGATTAGGTAGCTTGGAGAAATAACCATGAATGTCGACAGGAAGAGGCAGCCCTCTCTAGAGTCTCGTCTCGCTCTATTTTGGTTGCATAGATTAGGTATTGTCACTCTTGTATTGGGTGTTGTCTTTCTTATCACCTATTCTATGCAAACATTAAGTCCGGAGCTTACATGGATTCTGCCCTGGGTCAAGCTGGGTACTGGTTTCATTGTCTCTGGCGTGCTGCTTTGGCTCGGTGAGAAATTGACAGGGCGCGAAGATCAGAAATGGTTTGTTCAGGCTTTGACGGCTGGTGGCTGGTCTCTCGCGTACTTTACGACCTATGCGGCACACTACGTACCTTCTGTTAATGTCATTGAGAGCCTGCCTGTCGAGACGGCCCTACTTACTCTTGTTGCTGGCGGCGCGTTATATAGTGCACTCAAGGCGCGTTCTGAGTTAATGGCAATCTACTCTATTACTTTGGCGGCTGGAACTATTTTGCTCAATGGCCCAGGTTTATACAGTGATATTTCCTTTTTGATAATTGCTATTGCCGCCTCTATATTAGGTAACACGCAGTCATGGCGAAGACTTTTTGCCTTTGCCCTAGCCGCCTGCTACATTGGCCATTTCTATTGCTGCTTTAGCATTACGCCTAACTTCGCTGAACGCTTGACGCTTACAGCTTTTCTTTCTTCTATTTGGTTCGTCTTTAGCATTGCTATCGGCTTCTCTCTGAGCACTCCTGCTAATGCAAGAAATATTGTTACTGCTCTAGCTTGCACTAATGCCATGATGTTGGCGCTTGGTTTGGCCACCACTAACGACAAGAGTGTTGAGCAAATTTATCAAGGTATTTTTGTTGTCTTTGGATTGCTCTACCTTGTCACTTCTTATTGGCTCAAGGGCCGAGATCAAGCTCAACTCAGCACTGTGCATGCCCTTCTTGGTTTGTCATTTATAAACGCGGCTAAGCTCATGCACTATTCAGGTCTTACTTTGCTGACCATTGATGTTGTGCAGATTGCTTTGCTTTCAATTATTGCCATTCGCTATGACCTTAAGGCTTTTCGTTATACTGCTGTAGCCTTGACTTTCGCATTTTTACTCTTCTGGATTAATGGTGCTTCAAATCATCAAGATCAATTAGTTATAGGCATCCACGCCATTCAGTATTTTAGAGTTGCTGCACTTGCGGCTGGAGTTTTTGCCATATTGTCTTTGCTGCATTTACGTACTGAAGGTAAGAATGTTTATTTCAATTTCTATTATTTTGCTAGCAATATTATTGCTACTCTCGCCGTCTTCAATATTGATGACCTTAGTTGGAGAGCCTTTGCTTTTTCGTTGATGGCACTGGCTAACTACTTATTTGGTTTGCGCAACAAAGACGATTATTATCTTGATATGGGGTTCTTGCACCTGGCAATCTGTTCCAGTCAAATAGTCTTCGGCTGCTTCCATTGGCTTTCGTTGCCTATCGCCTTAACTACCGCGGTATTTTATTCAGGGTATATTTGCAGTCGAAAGATACCTACTTTAGAAAAATCGCACTTGGTTGATTTGTTTCAATCGCTGCTTGGTTACGCTGGTGGTTTTACCCTGACGACATTGATACTGGCTAAGGCACCGAGTGACTATTGCTCGACTCAACTTGCCCTAGAAGCGATTGTCATGCTTACAGTTGGGCTATCAATCAAAGATAGTTTCCTCCGGCGCAGCGGTTTGGTAGTGCTTGCCTTGCTTACTGGAAAATTGCTCTTCTTTGACTTAGCCAATCACAATACTTTTGAACGTATCTTGTCGTTCATCGCTGCTGGAATTATTTTCTTGCTCGCTTCTTATCTCTATTCAAGATTTAGTGGTAGCTTCGAAGACCTAAACGAAGACTTAGCTCAAGATGTAAACGTTGAACCCACTGCAGACAGCGAAGATGGCAGCAAGAACTACAGTGATATATGCGGCAGTGTTGCTGTCAACTAAATAGGAGTGGATGGCCATTACGCTAAATCAGATTTTCTTGGCGCAATAGCTCAATAGTGGCTTTCACTAGCTCCACACAATTGAGTATCTGTTTTTGATCGCAATCAAAATTAGCGATTATCTCAAGCATAGTGTTGCCGCTGCCGAAGAAATCACCGAACCCGGCCGTCAAGACTTTGACTGGGTGTTGCTGCAAGCCAGAGTTGATCTCTTTATTGCTGGCGAAGGCGCGACCGAGAGTTTCTGGGTTAGCGAGCAGTTCATAGCGATTATCTAGATCGGATCTGGAAAACTCACAGACATGCCCATACTCGGGTGTATTGGCCTGGCGACTGAGAAAGCCTTGAGGTGTCAGTAGTTTTAGGTAAGGGGCCGATTTGAGAAATACAGTTTTCTCTTTACGTTTTTGCTCGTTTCTTGCTCTTTCCGAAAGGCTCAAAAGAAAAGGTGTTTTGCCATTCAGCTTGCATCTAATCGCCATTTGATAGGGGCGTTGATTGTTAGCTTCTAGTTCATAGCCAAAGCCGACATTACGCCCATGCAGTGTGATTTGATGACCCCTGTAGTTGAAGTCTAAATAGGCACTGAGATATTGTTTTTCAAATTGCTGGCGAATTTGGGCTGGCGTTTTGCCGAGACCGAAGGCCATTAGTAGTGGATTTGCTACGGCATTGATTGATTTGCTAAAGGTACTCTCTGCCGCTCTAAATTCAGCTTCTTCAATGCCTTTGAAGCTGCGATAGTGAGCATTGAGAGTGGGGGCGAGACTTTCTAACAGTCGATCAAACTTGCTGAAGCTCGGGGCTTCCACTTCGCTTCTTGCCGCTTGAGATTTGCTGGCCTTGTCGGCATTGTCTGAATCTTTTGCGTTGTCGAAACTGCTTTCTGCCATTTCTTCTCCAAGATGAAGGCCTCTCCTCTAAGAAGAAAGGCCTTCAATTTTAACTGCTCTAAGATTTCGAATTATAGCGATTCTTTAGTATCGATTTCTTTCTTCAGTTTTGCAAGAAGCTCATCAACACTCATGGTGCCGATGTCGCCTTGCCGTCTGTGACGCAGAGCTACTTGATTGTTCTCTAGCTCTTTGTCGCCGATGATAACCATATATGGTATCTGATCAACTTGGGCATCACGAATACGATATTTGATTGTCTCTGAGCGTTCATCGAGTTTGACGCGCAAATCGGCATCTTGTAATTGGGCAACTATTTTGGCAGCGGCCTCGTTGTGGCGGTCAGAGAGTGGCAATACAGCAACTTGGGTCGGTGCTAGCCAGAGCGGGAAAGCTCCGGCATAGTGTTCGATCAAGCCGCCGACAAAGCGCTCCATTGAACCAAGCACAGCGCGGTGCACCATGATAGCTTTGTGGCGATTACCATCAACGCCGATGTAGTTAACATCAAAGCGATCGGGCAAGTTCAGGTCGACCTGTACGGTCGGGCCTTGCCATTCGCGGCCAATGGCGTCAAATAGTTTGACGTCAATTTTGGGCGCATAGAAGGCCCCGCCACCATGGTCTACTTCGTATTCCATGCCGCGGCTTTTCATTGCCCCTTCTAGGGCTTTGGTGGCTTGCTCCCACTCTTCATCAGTACCCATGGCGTTTTCTGGTTTGGTGGCCAGGTAGGCTTTATAGGTGTAACCAAAAGTCGTCATCAAGGTTTCGATCAGATCGATGATTCCTGAAATTTCACTTTCGAGTTGCTCTGGCGTGCAGAAAATATGCGAGTCATCTTGTGTAAATCCGCGCACTCTTAGCATGCCGTGAAGCACACCCGAGCGTTCGTATCTGTAGACTGTGCCAAGCTCAGCCATGCGCACTGGTAGGTCGCGATAACTATGCAATTTTGACTTGTAGATCATGATGTGACCGGGGCAATTCATCGGCTTGGCACGATAATTTTGACCATCGATTTCCATCGGTGAGTACATGTTTTCGGCGTAGTTTTCTAAGTGACCACTGATCTTGTAGAGGTCTTCACTGGCAATGTGCGGAGTGTATACAAATTGATAGCCCCGTTTACGGTGTTCAGCGCGCCAATAGTTTTCAATACAGTCGCGTACAGTGGCTAGATTTGGATGCCAGAAAATCAGACCCGGTCCTACTTCTTCGTGGGTAGAGAAGAGGTCGAGTTGCTTCGATAACTTGCGGTGATCTCTCTTTTCAGCTTCTTCTAAGCGATGCAGGTACGCTTCTTGATCTTCCTTTGACCACCAAGCAGTAGCATAAATGCGCTGCAGTTGCTCGCGCTTTTCGTCACCACGCCAGTAGGCACCAGATACTTTCAAGAGCTTGAAAGCTTTGATTTTGCCTGTTGAAGGCAGGTGAGGTCCGCGGCAAAAATCGTTCCAAACAGTCTTACCTTCTTTATCTTGCATGAGATAAAGGGTGGGGTTGTGATCTCGGTGTTCAGTTAATAGTTCGGCTTTGAATTTCTCGCCCTGGTTCTTGAACTCTGCAAGTTGCTGGTCGACATCAGGAATGTTGAAGCGTACGAGTTTTTGATTCTCGCTCACAATTTTCTTCATTTCTGCTTCGATTTGAGTTAGATCTTCAGTGCTCAGTGCATGACCGGGAATGTCGAAGTCATAGTAGAAGCCATCGGCAATGGTTGGTCCGATGGCAATTTTGGCATCGGGGAATAGTCTTTGTACTGCTTGAGCCAATACGTGTGCGGTTGTGTGGCGCAAAAGCTCAATGGCTTCAGGGCTATCTGGTGTGAGAATTTTAACGGTATCGCCGTCCGTTAGCGGGGTGAAAAGATCTCGCAATTCATCATTGATGATGACCCCAACGGCTTTGCGATAAAGCCCTTCACTAATGTTTTTTGCTAGATCAGCTCCTGTCTGGCCGTTTTCGAGCAAACGCTCGGCGCCATCGGGCAACTTGATCTTAATTTGAGTTTCTACTTGCGACATAACAGGTATCTACCTTCCTTCTTGCCTTGCCGGCATCTACAAACTGCCGGGTGTATGTTATTCAAATCTTGCTATAAGATTCGAAACGCCATTTTAGCAGGCAAATTCTGATTTCAGCTCGGCTGCAAAGTCGGTCAAGTGCTGGTTATTGGTGAAGAATCGTATGCCAAGGGCATCCCATCGATAGATACCTGTCTCAACATTTCCGGCATCGACGAAAAATTCTACTTTGACGCCGGCTCCTGCTGATTTTACGCTTAGTTCAAAGGAGGGTTCAGCTGGCTCAAATAAGACTTGTGAGCGCTGCCCTTCTGCTAATTGTTCGAGCTTCTCTGCCAAGAATAGAGCTTCGTCTTGCGGATAGCGACAAAGCAAGTAGGCATGTGCAACGGTTTGAATATCGGCTAGAGCATTTTGCAATAAGGTCAGTTCAGCTACTTTCTCTTCACCTTGTTGGGTTTGATAAACCAGGGTATTGGGGCCGTTTATTAAGGTGAGCTTGACGTGCTGCCAAGTCTGGGTTTCAAGGGGGCGATCTGCTTGGGTATTGCCCTGGGCTGAGATGGTGAATTTCTCACCAGGCTCTATTGTTAAAGAGCTTGCGAATTCTTGGTCTTCCGATTTCAGAGTGGCCATTATGTTACCTTTTTAGCTATTTTCCGATGCAGAAATTGGCAAAGACTTCAGTAATTACTTCTTCGGTTACTGCTACGCCAGAAATCTCATCAAGGGCGTCTACAGCCTGGCGCAAGTCGGTCCCCAGGCAGTCGTGAGGCAGACCAGCCAGTACTGAATCTTTTAGATAGTTTAGTGACTCTAGGGCGCGCAGGCAAAGCTGACCTTGTCTTTGGTTCAGTGAACCCCCCAGCTCTTGTAGGGGCGAGCCGGCCAATGCCCATTCTTCAATAGCCGCCTTAAGCTGCTCTAAGCCATTGCCATAGCGTGCCGATATATCGATAGGCTGTGATTGAACCGGGGGGCGTGCATCTGCCAAGTTTTTTAGAGTTTGGTCTGCATTTTCTAGCAGATTTACTTTATCTATCAGATCTACTTTGTTTTTGACCATCAAGTAAGGTCTTTCAAATTCAATCAGCTTTGTTGCTATTACTTCTTCTTCTTCTCCCACGCCTTGTGATAAGTCGAGCAAGAAGACAACTAGGTCTGATGCCTCTATGGCTTTGCTGGTGCGGGCGATACCAATCTTTTCTACGGCGTCTTCAGTAACGCGTACTCCGGCAGTATCAATTAGAATTACTGGAATTCCGTTAACATCCACAGGCTCTTCAATTGAGTCGCGAGTTGTGCCCGGTATGTCGGTGACAATGGCCCTTTCGAAATTGAGCATCTGATTTAGTAAGCTCGATTTTCCGGCATTGGGGCGGCCGACTATGGCCAGTTTCAAACCTTCTCTTAAATACCGGCCACTGCGAGCGGTTTTGGCAAGTTTAGTGAGGCGCCCTATGCAATCTTCAGTAATCGACTCTATGTCATCGGTGGGGAGATCGCCCACTTCTTCTGGAAAATCAATGCCAGCGACAATTCTGGTAAGAAGCTCCATTAACTTCGACCGCACTGCTTTGATTTCTTCTCCGAGCTGGCCTTTTAGCACAGTCAATGCCAAGCGTGACTGTCGCTCGGTTTTTGAATGGATTAAGTCGAGTACTGCTTCTGCTTGGGTTAGGTCGATGCGACCGGCAAGAAAGCCGCGCTTAGTAAACTCACCGGCTTGTGCCAGTCGAGCGCCGCGTTCAAGAGCTAGATTGAGTATCTCCCTCGTGACAATTGGTGAGCCATGGCAGTTAATTTCTACCATGTCTTCGCCGGTATAGCTGTTGGGGCCTTTATATGCAATTAAGACTACTTCGTCGACTGGTTCAACAAT
>LNEX01000173.1 GCA_001464165.1 bacterium Ga0077546 | reverse complement strand
GAATTACTAGTTGACTCAGCTAAAACATCGGCTATGTTTTCTTGAGCGAAAACACCGATGACAAGTAAGTCTGCTTTAACAGAAGCGATATTTGTTGCCAATTTTACGTGCATGCACTGATTCCTATTTACGTACTGCTACTAATCACTCGAGAAACTATTTCATCCACTATCTTGGCCTCAACCTGCCTACGGCAATAAGCTAGGTACGCTTCCATCCAACGTCTTAATTCTAGCAACACGGCCGAAACCGGCACACCAGCTCGCTTCATCTGCGATAAATTAACTGAAACTCGACCTTCATGGTCGATGTGAAAACGAGCTTTAGCAGGCGAGTCACCATGCACGTAATGAAGAGAAGCATGCAGCAAAGCTTTATTGTCTTCTCTACCTATAAGTTCTTGCATTTCTGAGCCAATCTTCTGTAAAACCGTAAGCGGTCTGAATAAACTTGCCTGCTGAATATTAGCTAGTTTGAGTTCAACCAGCATATGAAGTGCTTTGACTATTTTATGAGTAGGCCAATTATCAAAAGCCTTAATTACTTCATCTAAGGTCGACAAACCATCGATCTGAGCAGCCAATTCGGTAATCATAAAACGGTCATCGGGACTTAGAACGGTCTCGTCCATTAGGCGCAGGGGCATGCCGGCCATTTGCTGCCAAAGCATTTCAAAGTTCCAGACTCTTTCTAAAATTGAATCGCGACCCTGGGGCAAACCAGCAAATATCTGACTGACTTGATCTTGACACAAGGCTGAATCTAACAATAGCCTTTCTAAAGTCTGAGTAATGCGACAAGTATCATCAAACTCTTGAGAGACACCCTTATCTCTGAAGACAAAAATCCCTTCTCCCCACATAGTGAGAAACTCCACCATGGCGTGATAACCAAGTAGTTTATTCATTTTTGCATGGGTAGGCTTGCCATCGACAAAGGCAACAATCAATATTTTGTCGCGATCCTCAACGGTTAATAGACCAGTTTTCTTTGCTGTTGCCAAAGACTGTAACAAGCCAGCCGTATCAATAGCACCAAGACTGCCAATCATCGAATCACGCATGGTCTCAATATTGACTGTGCGTGAGACACCAGGCAGTTCTTCTTCTGTGCGCCGATGATATCCCCCATAGAGGTATTGATCGTCTAGTAACACTTCGAGTTCGCGCGTATTAATGTAACCAGCGCGAACAGCTAGAAGTCCTAAGAAAGTTCGCTGAGATTTGCCCCAACCCTCTTCTTGTTGCCGCTCAAGAAGTTCTCTTAATTGAGCCTCAGTAACAATTCCACAAGCAACCATGTAGCGGCCAAGACGAAATGGTTTGCGATTGTGATAACAATTAGAAAGAAATTGAATGCGAGAAAAAACAGGAAAAATCAGACGGGCGGCTTCCAGCTCTTGTAGAATTCGCAGCGCCTCATCAGACGGCAACTGGTGATGAGACTCGACATTGCGCACAATAGACTCAACTGATGCATAGTCTTCAACCATTTGCATTACCCAGTTCTGTGGCGCTGGCAAAGTAAAGTCGCCTTTAATTTGCTTTCCATCGCTAGTCAAAACCGGAATAGATGTTGATAAAATGTGGTTTGCTAGGGTACTTCCCCCGCCCTTTAGCCTTCGTCGATCGATACCACTGACGGTGGCACAGGCGTAGTCAGCAAGAAGCGGATAGCGAGTAAATATTCCAAACGGACTATCATAAATATTGAAAGTTAAGCCACCAGCAGGGTCATCTTTTGTTAGGGTTATGGCTCCATCACCTTTAACAAAAAGCAGCACTCCTTGTGGGTTAAGGAGCTTTTTGGCGTACATAGAAAACTTCACGAGAGCATCAAGAGGCAGAGAAAAGCCAGTCTGCATTAAATCAATTATCAAACCATCAAGACTTTTGCCTTGTTCCACTAATTTGTCGAGCTGACTATAGAGATTTTCGCGATAAGAAAAGGTGAGAAAAGAAAGTGATGAATTGAGATAGCTTTCAGCAGACTCGCGTTCATTACTGGCGCCAGAAAAAATCCGAGGTAAATCGCTAGGTGAAAAGTCAGCCATGTCCTCAATTCTTGCGCATAGCAGGAGGAGAAACTGAATTTGGTTTAGGACTGGAAGCAGGCGAAGAAGTAGCCGGAGCGCCCCCAGGCATAACCATGGCACCACTTAAACGCTGGGCAATAGCATCTGATGGAGCTATGAATAAGGCCCGAATTGCCAACTGCCCCTTCAATCGACCAGGCTGTAGAATTCGTCCCACTTCAATAATCAAGTCGTCTTTGTTTGATGTAACCAGGCGATAACGACTGGCACCAGCAGCATTGGACATAGGCAAAAGACGCATGGGTGGACTAACTCGCCCAAACAAACCAAGGTACTTAGGGATTGAAACAAGTTTACTGTCAACCAACCAAGACTTCGCCAACTCTGGCTTAGCACCAGCTACAGCCTGAGCAAAACTAAGTGCGACAGAAAAAGGAGCATCATCTGGCACATGACCGGCAAGCGTGTACTTACCACTGATAAATTTGAGCACTACTTTATAGCCAGGAACACTAGCGGCAACAATAGGCTTGCTGACAGTGTCTTTGACTACCCCTGCAGGTTTTTCTTCTTCAACTTTGTCTTTGCGCACAACCGGCGGCTGAATCGTCAATACAATGTCATTGCCAGAAAATGCCGCCTTACCAGTGACATTCTGGGTAAAAAATGCGGGCAAAGAGCTAAACAACTCAGTAGCCTCTGGCATTCCTTCAACTAGCTGAAATCCTTTAAACCACAAAGTTCCGCTACTGCGATCAGCTCCAATCAAGACTAACGATTTAGGACCACTAGCAACATGAGGATGCGGCGCTGGGTGAACGATAGAATGAGCAGGGACTTTAATACCGACCTTACCCTTTGACGCCTTAACGGCCTTGGCTGGCAAAGCAACAGCTGCCGGTGGGGGAGCGAAACCGCCCACTATTCTAGCTTCGCGGAAGGCCACAGACTGCGGCAGGGGAACAGCTGTCGTGCGCGCTGGAGTCTGAAAAATTACAGCATGACTTTCAACTATACGAGGAAAACTCCAAACCCGAAAATTGCCTATGCCGGTTTCGCTCACTTTCACTTTGAATTCAGAAAGTGAAGGATTAGCAGCGATTACTTGAGCAGGGTCAGCACTGACAAATTGAGGGAGGGCCAGGAGGTCTCGTAAATAGGTGGCATAACGAGCCCAGCTCAGTTCATCGGCAGTGGCGCGATAATCACTGGCTAACTGCACAAGGTTAGCAGCCACGAGGGAGACAGATGGTGCAGCGGGGGCAGGTTTGTCTCCATCTCCCGTCAGGGGATTGTCTAGACCGTACGCTAGAGGCGCACTGTACCAGCTGACCAGGGGCACCATCAGCGCCGAACTGAACAAAAATGCCAACGACAGGTTCTTTCTCATTTTCACGAATATAACCATCCCTGCTAAATTACTGGGAATTTTAACCGCTTGACCTCAGAAAGGGTAAGCAAGAAAGGGTAAGCAAGAAAACCTAAGTAAATTGACCGACTTGAACACCCATAAACAATCAACTTGGGCTGCCGAAGATAAATCTTTTGACTATTATGCAAATTCTCGCTCAAAACCGTGGGAATCCTCCCATGGTCCCCATGGACAAGCGCCGGCCCCGGCTGTAGATTGAAAGAACGGCTTTCAAGGACTCACAGATGTCATCCCTCGAATTCAGATCTTCAGAACCACTCGACCAGGCAGCCAGCCAGGTTAACTCAGGATCAGAATCGATTGTCCGTGAAGTACAAAACCAATTTTCATCAGTTGCTTCTGTAGGTAAAGACGCTGCCATGGCAGCAATGCCAGGCACAGACGCCATGGCTGGACTGGGTGCCATACCCCCGGGCGGAGAGCAAGCAGTTTCACCTCTAATCAATATGATTACAAAGATGCCTGGTCATATTGGATTTTTCAGCGGCTTCTTCGAAGCCCTCGGGGCCTTCTTTGGCACGCAACTTGAAGCACTCAGCCAAATTGGCACCCATCTCGCCATGACCTTGGGCATTGATCAATCTCTTTTGGGGAATCTCGGCGGCAATCAGCTGGCCTCGGCCCTTAGTGCTTTCAAACCAGAACACTTTGGTTTGAATCTTTCGCTACTTCCCGGCAATGCTCCATTTTTTGGTCAAATCGGCGGAATTGGCGGGCAGTTGCCTGGACATTTTAGTGGCAGCTTCAACTCAGACTTGCTCTCCAACAAATTAAACACCTCACTAGGGCACGGTGGCGAACCATTCTCCCAACAAGCATTTGGTCGCAACTCGCTAAATGTAAGTGGCTCCGGCAACATGGCCAAATTGCAGTTTGAAGGTCAAGGACACCTATCTGGACCAGGCCTCTCGGCCAACATGCCTGCAGCTCAAGTTGCCGGTAACAATAGGCTTTTCAGCGATAGCATCAGCAACGGCCAGAGTCTCAATGCCCAAAGCATGGCTCAGTCATTGCCTATGCAAACTCCAAGTGCTGGTTCACTGAATGTCGGTAGCTCAACATTTGCTGAGCCTAACAACGATTTGCTGGCCATGGGCAATCAATCAGACTCGTTCCAGTCAACCGTCGGCAGCGCTAGGCCAAGTATTGATACCGTAAAAGGCGGAGCTGAGAATCTTGGCGGACTCAAAGCAAAATCGCTTAGCCTAGATGGAAACAATGGCAATCTTAAGGCTGATGCCCTAGGTGACTCTCATGCCTTAGACCATAAAGTAGCAGCCAAACATGACGCTGTTGCTGCGAAAGCAGACCATGGCGTCAAGCACAATGCTACTCATAAGCTAGATCACGCCAAGGCAGAAGCACGAACCCACAAAACCTTTGACCGTACATCTCACTCTGTTAGAAATAGCAATCATCAGGGAACTCAAAATGCCGCTAAGGCTGTAACCAATAACAAGCCTCAAGTCGAAGCTCAGCAACAAGAGTTGAATCCACAACAGCAGTTCGAACAACAGCAGCTAGGCCAGCAACAACAGCAAGAAGTTGCTCAGAATAACCAACCAATGGAGCAGGGCCAGCAAGCTCAAACGGCAAACAACCTAGAGCCTCGCAGCTACACAATTCGCTCTGGTGACAATCTTTGGAATATTGCCAAAGATAACCTTGGTGACGCCACAAAATGGGGCGACATCTATAAGATGAATGCCGATGTTCTGGGAGCCAATCCAGAATTGATCAGACCAGGTACTACTATTCAATTGCCCGGCGCTGAAAGTGCCGACATTGCTTCAGCAGCAACACCTGGCGCCGCTGGTCAATACACCGTTCAATCAGGTGACACACTTTGGGACATAGCCCACGATCAACTCGGTGACGCCACAAAATGGGGCGACATCTATAAGGCCAATAGCGAATTGATCGGGTCTAATCCAGGCATGATTCACCCTGGCCAACAGCTTTCACTTGGCACAGTTGACCCTTCAAATCAACTAGCCAGCGCTTCTGGTGCGGTTGGCGGACAAAATCTAGCTTCAGCCACATCGGGACAACTAGCTAATGCACCTCTGCCACAAACCAATGTTAATGTTGATGTGCAGACAACAGCTCAAGCTCCAATTGAGAGTTATGGCGCTGAAGCCGGAATGCCACAAGATATGCAAGCGCAAGCTGTTCAAGGTCAACCTATTCAGACTCAACAGCTGCAATCGCAGACTTCAACCATGAGCAACTATGAAGCAATGCCGCTTCAAAGAATCAACCAGTTGCCAGATCCTGCCAGCCTCGGTGAAAAAGTTATACCGGCCAAGGCTCAGCCTGACGTCCTAATTCAACCAGCCCATGCGGCTGCACCAGGACAATTTGAATCAGTAAAACCAGCGGTTAACAGCACTCTAGCTAATGACATGCTCAGTTTTTTGAAAAAACGCCGCTAACTTTAAATAGCCCCTGAGCTGCTTGCTTGACACTGTCTAGAGTGGCAAGCTTGTCTTGGCTTGCGGTAGCAATGACTGCAGCGAATTGCTTTTCTTGCTCTTTAGTTAGTTGCGAGCAAGCAGGCAGCGCCACCACAACCTTGCCAGCAGCTCTTGCTAGTTTCAAGATTTCTCCGCTGGCCTTACCAGCGAGCGACTGACTATCAAGACAGCCTTCGGCAACTATAACTAAGTCGCACCAGTTGAGCTTCTCAACCAGGTTGGTTTGTTCAGCAAACCAATGAAAGCCAGAAGTAAAACGAGCGCCCAGTCCAAGAGCCAGACCACGCCAGGATTTATCACTTTGGCAGGCGGCCTCTAGAACTGAAGCAAAATGCTCGAGACTCCGTTCTAGATATTCAACTTCCTCGCTATTAGCTCCTTTCTGTGGCGCAAAAATGGCAGCTGCACCCTGAGAACCAAGCAAAGGATTAGTGACATCTGTGGCAATCAAAAACTCAATTCCTTCAATTCTACGCCTTAGCTCTGAAAGATCTATATGCGCAATGGACAGCAAAGCAGAGCCACCGCATACAGTACCGTCTGTCAAAATTGCTTTTCCAGCCTCATTATAAAACTTTGCCCCTAGTGCTGCTAGAACAGCGCTGCCACCATCAGTAGAGGCACTACCTCCAAGCGTAATTGCTATGACAGTAGCACCAGCTTCAATTGCTCTCGCCACAATTTGTCCCGTACCAAATGTATTAGCCTGAAGTGCGGCTAGCTGATTTTCTCGCAAATGAGCAATACCACTTGCTTGGGCTAGTTCAACTACAGCCATTCGGCCTAGGCGTAAGTAGGCTGCATAAGTCGGCTGAGAAATTGGCCCACTGACAGTGTCGTAGGCAAAATTGCCGCCTAAGGATAGCTGCAAGCAAGAAATAGTATCATCACCGCCATCTGCCACTGGCGCCAGTTCGATCACTAATTCTCTAAAATTTAGGCTATCTTCTTGCTCAATTTCTTGTTCAAACTCCTGCTTTATACCTTGAGCTATGGCCTTGGCCAAATCTGATGCATGGAGGGTGCCCTTGTATGCGCAGGGAGCGACCAAAATTCTCACTTCGACTCCTAACCTTAATTCCGCTTTCGCTAGTTTATCCGACAGTGACCAGTGGAAAAGTACAAATAGAGTAATTTCAATATCGTGGTTCAAATCCTATAAAGAGGAATTTATGCCAAGGCAAGAAGAAGTCAAAGAACTTTTAACAAAAATGAATTCAGCAATCAGCCCAGATTCTCTGCAACGAAGGGTTGACCTCGCTCCATACAAAAGCAGTCAAGCTTGGCCAGGCAAAACTTTTCTATTAGTAGGTAATTCTTATAATACTGAAAAGCGTGTGCGCGGAAGTGCCAAGAGAAGAACTTCTGCTATTGCCGCCTTGCTCAAAGAGTCGCACGGCATCTACGGCAAGCGACATTGCCTTACTTTACGCGAGGCCCTAGCAAACGAGCGTTTTACAGCAACACTTAGTCGTTTTGAGGCCGATTGGTTAAGGCGTGAACCCGATTCGACCTTAATCGGTCCAGCTTACGATGAGCAAGGCAATTTGCTAAACGAAAGCTTTGCTGTGTGGCGCCGATTACAGCCCGCCAGACCGCTAGTATCAGCAGCAGCTAGAGGCTCAGCCAAATAGATTTTCGCCTTGCCTTGACTGCTCAATTTTATTAATGCGTCTTTGATGCCTGCCACCTTCAAATTCGGTGGCAAGCCAGGCTGCAATTATTTCCTTGGCCTGACCTTGAGAAGTAGTGCGTGCACCCAAACAAAGAACATTGGCATCATTGTGTTGTCTAGACAATATGGCAGCTTCGACTTCACTAACTAGTGCAGCTCTAACTTTGCGTACTTTATTGGCAACAATAGAGACACCCACCCCCGAACCACAGACCAAAATGCCTTTGGCACAGACACCTTGCGAAACAGCCTCAGCTACTTTTCGAGCATAGTCAGGATAATCACAAGATTCGAGAGAAAAAGTGCCGAAATCTTCGACGTTTAATGCTTGTTGTATCAATAAATCTCTGATCGCTTGCTTCAGTTCGAAGCCTGCATGATCACTACCGAGAGCAATCGTTCTTGATTTTGCTTGATTAGTCACAATTATCCTAGAATTCACGAGTAAACAGGCAGACGTCTATAGCTAATTTGACTAACATCTTTTGGCGCTTCAAATGATTGTGCTGTTTCAATGATCTCTTTTATTCGATCAACTCTAAAGAGCAATAGCTCGCTAAGTTCGTGGCAGAAGGCAACCATGCGCCAATTGCCCTGCTCTTTGAGAATCACCAACGGATTTAGAGTAATTGTATCGACTGATTCACGAGCGAAGCTGTAGTACTGAGCTCGGACGCAAAGATGATTAATCATGGCATTTTCTAAGACAGGCAAAGTTTCATCTATGGCATACATAGGAAAGTCAATTTGGGCGTACTGCTCTGAATCGAAACATGATTCTGGTTGAAAGAGATTGAGTTGAGCTGCCATCTCTTCCTCAGAATAGGTATCGAGAAAAGAATCGCCTTCTACCAAATTAAAGCCTAAAGCATCTGAAACATACGAGTAATCATCGTCAAGCTCATCAGCACCCATGACAGAATCAACAATAGCTTCAGCCAGCTCCCCTGACACCTTAGAAACCTCTGGAGAAACAGCCCCTGCTATTTTCTCGATAATTTCCTTAATTAACTGATCTCGCTCTTGGGCATGAATAGTTACCCCAGCCACAAGTTTGTCGAGAAGTTTGGCGCTTGTTAGAAGGAGCATGCCTTCTTCTTTAGTGAATTCTAGAGTGAACTTCTCTGAAAGCTCATCCCTGCCGCTGTCACGGTTATTATTCTCTGCCCTGTCGTGCATTTAATCGCCTTTTGCCTGAAACTAATAGATGCGAGAGCCATAGCTCTAGCCTAGCACCGGATGCCAAGACCGTGAAGTCCTGATGCGAATTTTCGGTCTCATATTTATCTATCTACGACCTATAAACCTACATCCGCTCTGGAGCTGACACGCCTATTATGCCCAGTGCGTTAGCTAATACCTGCTTTGTCGCAAAAATTAGTCCTAGCCTTGCTTTCGAGACTGATAAATCGTCGGTTATGACGCGCGAGACTTCATAAAATTTCTGCAAATCATTTGCTAAATCATAGGCAAAGCGGGCAATCCGTCCAGGATTGCGGGCCTGTACCGCTTCCTCAACCTCAGCAGGGAATGCCTCAAGTCGAGCAATCAAAGCCTTCTGATGGCCAGCAATAGCCGGGTCCGTGTCAAATAAAGCAACAAAAACTCTTCCGTGCCTATCTTGCTTATATTCACACAAAAACTCCT
>LNEX01000172.1 GCA_001464165.1 bacterium Ga0077546 | reverse complement strand
GCACAACAACGAGCATGAGCATACTGGATGTAAAATGCCGGATTCTCCCGCCCAGTTTTCTTGGCTAAATCAAGGTCAAAATTAATAGTGTTCTGTGGACTTGATTCAGCCAAGTAGTAGCGAGTGGCGTCGGCTCCAACTTCATCTACGACCTCGCTCAACATAATGACGGTACCGGCCCGCTTTGACATTTTTACAATCTGACCATCGCGGCTGAGATTAACCATCTGAGTCAAGATTACTTCGAGCTTGCTTGGATCTTGACCAAGAGCGCGAACCGCGCCTTTCAGACCTGGCACTTGACCGTGGTGATCCGCACCCCAAATATTGATCATAAGATCATAGTTGCGACCGTACTTGGTCAAGTGATAAGCAGCATCGTTCGCTAAGTAAGTGGTGGCACCAGTTGATTTTCGCAAAACTCGATCACGCTCATCACCAAGTTCTTGCGCTTTGAGCCAGTAGGCACCATCCTTTTCATAAGTAAAACCATGCTTTTCAAATTCTTTAAGCACATCAACAACATTGCCACCGCTATGCAGGCTGCGCTCTGAATACCACAAATCAAACTCGATACCTAAACTCTTTAAAAGAGTTCTTTGATTCTCGATGATCAAGTCTTTGACCAAATCACCAACAATGCTGCAGCCCTCTTCATCACTTACTTTTAGATACCTATCGCCAACACTATCAATGGCTGATTTAACAAAGTCGCGCAGAAATTCTTCAGGATAACCTTCGGTGGGATAATCAATTTGTTGACCAAGCAGCCGTTGATAGAGTGCCCAAGCGCACCTTCCTAATTGCAAAATCTGTTCGCCATAATCATTGATATAAAACTCTTGATCAACTCTATATCCACCAAACTTCAACAAATTAGCTAAGCAACTGCCAAACACAGCATTGCGACCATGGCCTATATGCAGTTCACCCGTCGGGTTTGCTGAAACATACTCGACTAAAACTCTCTTGCCACTATCGACAGCACGACCATAATCGGGGCCAAGGTTGTGAACCTGGCTGATAGCTTCAGTCAGCCAGGCTGTACCAAGAGTGAAATTTATGAAGCCCGGTGCGGCCACTTCTACCTTTTCAAGGTAGGCAGGGCAAGCCTCACTTTTGCTAATGTACTGGGCCAAGGTCTCAGCAATGCGAAGCGGGGCAAGCTTCGCTTGAGATGCCAGCTTGAGAGCCATACCGCAAGCGAAATCGCCATGTTCGGCAGATTTCGGCTTTTCAATAACCACAGCCACCGAGCAATCGGTCGATGATTTTAGGGGGCCCATGGCGCCATCGAGGCAGGCTGAAGAAAACGCCTGCTGAACAATCTCGGCCAATTTCTCCTTAATCATCTACCACCTCAAATGTAATTAGGGCTCATAATATTACATTCATGGGCGCCGTCCAGCTTCCGTGTAGGAGCTTGAAGCACTATTATTTCAGGATGAAAATGCATAAATACTCAATTGGTCATAAGTTACTAGTCCTCGTGAGCTTCGAGCTGTGCTTTTACTCCAGCGCGAACCCGGTTCTAGCTCAATCACCAGTGAAAAATAAGGGCGAAGCCAAAACTTCGGCACAAATTGACCCATCTGTCGTGGACCCAGTTGGTCAATTACAAAAAATATCAGCTCAGGTTAAAGCAAGCAGCAACGAACTTGAGAGTATTGCCGCTGAGTTAGACAAACTCAACGGCGAACTCGACAAACTAGAAGGCAAGACAGCAAAAGACATTGACCGTAAGCAGTTTGCGGCCTTAGAGAAGCGCTTTGACCTCGCCCTTGCTCGTAGCACTGCCGTAGAAAAAAAAGTCGGCCTGAGCCTGGGCAAAAGTCTAAAAGATATAGATAGTGTGCGTATTGCATTAAAGAAAGTAGAAAATGATCGGCAACAGGATCGCCTCAAAGGCAAAAAGTTGAATCCCATACTGAGTGACAAAGACTTGAGAGAATGCTTGAAAGACTTGACCGACTTAGACAAAACAGTGCGCGAATTGCAAGCCAATCTAAAAGACAAATAGTACGGGCATACTCCTTTAGATAAATGATTAAAGTAAGACCGCCGGCTCAATGGCCGGCGGTCACACTTTTTTGAAGGTTATCTATTGATTACATAGAACCAATAGTTAGACCCCTTCGATTTCTTTAAGTAAACTAAATACCTGACTGAGAGCCAGATCGTAGTCGAGTCCATCCAGGCAATAGCCCGTTTTGCCACATTTCTCAATAACATCAAAGCGTGCTGTGTGCTCAGTCTCGTCAATGGTGATTAGCAAACTTGAACCACCCGAAAAGAGACAGGCAATCTCGGTCAACTCAGGCATAAACACCGCATTAGTCTCTGATTTTCTCGAAATGCGGCGTACATATAGGTTCTTATTACGCCAGTAAGATTCAGTCTCAAGACCACGATTAATCGAACCAGTAGGAGACTCGCTAATCTGGCACCATTTTTCATAGCGAGCAGCTATATCTCGGCGTTTCAAGGCCAAAAGCCGAGCGCCATATCTCACAGCAAGATCAATTAGCTTTCTGTACTTAAGTTCGTCCACAGCCGGCTCACTAGCCAGAGCAATAGTACGCGCACTAAACGGTCGCGCTAGATTGGCTGAAGTCGCACTTGAACGAGGCCCCACAAAAGACAAAACTTTGGCAGGTGCTAGGTATTCGGTTTTAGATTGGATGGCAGGTGCAATACAAATGGACATTCAGTTCTTACCTATATTCTTTTTTGCTTTATTCGTCTTTTTATTGGAGTCTGTCTTGTGGGATGAAAAAAACAGGTCAAAAGACGCTCAGCACTTCTCGTGCTATCGCAGGAGTTGAGAGCGGATATATCTTGCAGAGGAGCGGTGACCCTTCGGTACGAGCGGCACGTCCTATTAACAGGGAATCATTATACGAGATTAGTTGCGTGCTGATCAAAGGGTCAGATCAGTTTTAATAATAGGCACCGCTGATGGTGTTGCATCGCCAAATATGCAATTGATCCCTATCGCTAACAACGCCCACGATAGGCATTGAGCATACACTTTCGAAATATATTTGTTCAACAAAAAAAAGGCTCAGCGCCCAAAAGATCTTCATACTTGAAGCGAAGCAACATCGATCGCAAATCGATCAGATATAGATAAAGACTAGACCTCTGGAGCAACAACAACAATGATGAAAGGCAGCTCATGGTGCCACTTCGCAAAGATGATTGCTGACAACAAAACCTCGACTTGGTTAATGAAATAACCAACAAGGCAAGAGGTGAAACAAGAAAATTACCTACGCCTCTATATATGCTGCAAACAATAAAAAAGTAGTTTCCATGGAAACTACTTCTTTATTGTTTTTGAGCAATACAGTTAACTGCTATTTGGAAATCTCTATTTTGAGTCCATGGGCAGTATTTCGCGCACTTTCCTCATCAAATTTTGAATTTTATCAGGCATAACTTCAGTCTGTGAACCAGGATACATCTGGGCTTTGCGATTATTGATCATCACCCGCATCATGTCTTCAAGCTGCTTCTGCTGCTTCTCATCAAGAACTTTGCGCTTGTTCAAATAGTTTTGCATAGCAGCATTGCTAAGTTGCTCACGCCGCCTAGCAATTGATTGTTGCAGTGCCATCACCTGAATGGGATCGGCATTATGATCTGATAGAAGTTTCTGCAACTTTGACTGCTCATCGCGTATTTGCGGGCTCAGCTCGTTGAAATCTTTATACCACTGCTGCTCTAAAGTTTGTATTTGACTACTTTGGACAGGAGTGAGATTGAGCTTGGTCCAATCAACATTGCAAGTAGTAGGCTGTGTTTCTTGGGCCATGCTCTCGGGTGGAAAGGATACTTCTAAAGCGCAGCCCGCTGCTAATGATAGGGCAGCAGACATAAGCCCATTAGCAGCACTCTTTACCCCATGCGAACTACTCTTCATAAACTACCGCCTCAGCTTTATCTGCTGGTTGCAACAACGATGAATCAATCAAATAACCCTCAGCCGAAACCTGACGAATATTAGATTGCTGAGGACTGTTGAGCCAGAAAGCTCCAAGTCCAAAAACCAATACAAAAACA
>LNEX01000171.1 GCA_001464165.1 bacterium Ga0077546 | reverse complement strand
TACGGTGGTCTCGCCCATGGCCGCGGGGGCCGCTTGAATCATAATTGGGGTAGAGAGATCTGAATCTTTAGTGAGTGCTGGTTTGGTAGTTGAAGTTTCTAGTTTTGTCTCTGGATTTGCTGATGGGCTGAGATCGATAGGAGTACTGCTTGATGTTTGGCTGTTTGAGGTTGAATCGCTTTTGCCTTCAACTGCATTCTCTGACTTCGATTTTGCTTTTGACTTTGATTTTGCCTTAGATTTTTTTGTTGAGTCTGGGGTTTTCTGCTGTTCTTGTGATTCAGCCCAGAGCGTGTTCATAGAATCATCGCTGTTAGGTGTTTGACTTTCGCTCTCGCTTTTCAAATCGCCGTTGTCGACCTGTGCCCAGGTTGGGCAGCTCAGGCTTAGGCAAAGAGCAAGGCTCAGGCTAAGCCTGAGACCAACGTTCAACGTGAGATTGAAAAGTAGTGGAAAGAATTTCACTGGTTACCGCCCAAGCTATTTTGTCCATTTTTTGACGTTCTGTGGATCTACCGCAGATTTTAACCCTTCTTGGCGCTTTGAGCCAGATTCGTGGTCTCATACATCTGAATTTTTTGTAGTCAAGAAGGGTATTGCTTATGCTGCTTCAGCTTATAGGCAGTTTATATTGTTAATTGTTGTACTCTAAGGCTAGCGCCCAGCCTATTCGCCCATTATTTGAACGCCACACTTGCGCAGCAATTTGATTGTGCGAACTAGGGGCAGGCCGATAATATTTGAAGGGGATCCTTCGATCTTGTTAATCATGAAGGCGCCTATGCCTTGAAGAGCATAAGAACCAGCTTTATCCATTGGTTCTTTGCTGTCTACATAATTGGCAATTTCAGTTGCTGATAGATGTCGAAACTCCACTTTTGCTACTTCGATTTCTTGATGGGCTACAACAGATTTTTCTTTTGCAGATATAACGTGCACACCGGTATAGACTTCATGGGTATGGCCAACCAAGCGGGTGAGCATGGCAATTGCATGTTCTCGATTGAGCGGTTTACCAAGAATATCTCCTTCGAAAACTACTATGGTATCGGCGGCTAAAATGACATGATGGTCTTGTGCCGTCTCGCCTCCCCGCTCTTGTATTAGCTCTCTAACTCGTACTGCTTTGCTTTCTGCTAATTCTGCTACAACTTCGCTTGGGGTGAGGCTGTCATTGACTATTTCATCGATATCGCTAGGTAAAATTTCAAATTCCAGCCCCAAGTTTTTTATCAATTCAATTCTTCTTGGAGAGGAAGAAGCGAGGATGAGATGCGGTGATGATACTGCTATTGATGGCATTTAAAAGGTCTCCTGACCGGTGAAATCGCCTGATAATTTATAGATTTGCACCCGTCTATTACCACGATCGCAAACGAATACTATTCCATAGTGATTATCTATGGCAATGTCGGAAGGATTTACCAACTGGCTTGGGCCGTTGCCCTTTTCGCCAAAAGTATAGAGAACTCTACCGCTAGCGTCAAAAACTGACAATCGATTGTTGAATGAATCGCATACGTACGAGCGGTCAAAGCGATCGACCGCAATGGAACGAGGGATGTTTAGCTCGCCGAGTTCGCTTCCTTTGTTGCCGAAGCTGCGTAGCACACTGCCAAGTTTGTTAAAGACAAATATTTTTGATGAACCATAGTCTGCTAGATAGAGTTGATTCATTCGGTCAATTGCAAGACCGGCTGGTAGTCTTACTTGGGCCTGTTGATCTGTTTCTTGGGCATAAATACTTTTAGCCTTTATTTCTAATTCAGCTTTTCCGCTAAGTGAACGTAGCCAAACCCCTGTTTCTGGCTGAAATACTTGAACACAAGCGTTGGCAGAATCTGATACATAAAGCAGGCCGCTAGAATCGAAGGTGATACCAGCTAGCCCAGAGTCTTTGGCCTGAATGTTTTTGAATTCACTCAAATAAGCTCCTAGTCCGTCGAACACGCGAATGAACTGATCGCTTGCATCGCAGACGAAGAGTCGTCCTTTCATATCAAAGGCAAGACCGCCTGGTCTTGTTATGCTACCGCATCTGGTGCGGCTAGACTCGGCGCTGACACCTTTAGCTGGTTTATAAGCAACTTCGTAGAGGTGACGAAGAGTTTGTTCGATGTTGTTGCCGTCATAGGCAAAGACATTTATTGTGCGTGTAACAGCATCGGCGACTGCCAATCTACCGGCGCGACAAGTGATCACTGCAGGTTCTTCAAAGCGTTTGCTAGAAGGTCCGCTGCCTTGATGTTGCATCGTCAGAATATGCCTTATTGCATTTTGTTCACGTGGCGCAGCTGGTACTAAGCGTGGCTCTTCGGCTGGAGCTTTTGCTTCTTCTGCTTGCGGTTTAGATTGCACTGCTGGTTTAAATTCATGCTTAGTCTCTTGCATCTGTTGAGATTCAAGCGTATGTTTGGCTTGCAGCCGCTGCTTTGCTTGTATATCTGCGGCCATCGGCTGAGCTGGGTTTTCGATTACTGTATTGTTGGAATCTGTCTGTAGGTCTAAGCCAGTGCGTTGGCCCGGATCAGTTGTTACTCCATCAATTGAAGTGATACCAAATTGGGTTTTGACGGGGCGGTAGTTGCTGGCTGGTAGGTTCTCATAGCTGCGACCTGTTGCATCGGCAAGGGTCGCTACCGATTGCTTTGCCTGTTCAGACAGTGTAGCTGAGAAATCTTTGACAAACTCAGAAACTGAACGGTAGCGTTCACGTGGTTTTTTGCGCATGGCGCGGCCGACACTGGCTGAGATTTCGTTGCTGATGGCTGGGTTTAGTATATGTAGTGGTTTTTCTTCTTGCGAAATTATTTTGACAATAGTAGCTGCTATACCATCGGCTGTGAAAGGCATAGATCCACTGAGGGCCTCGTAGCAAACTATGCCAAGCGAAAATATGTCTGCTCTATGGTCTACGCTCTTAGCGTCTTGCAGCTGTTCTGGTGAGACATAATTGAGCGTGCCCATCATAATGCCGGTCTTTGTCAGATTTGACTCTTCAAACTCAGCGGCGCGAGCGATGCCGAAGTCGGTTAGCTTGACCACGCCGTTTTTCAGTATGAATATATTGTCTGGCTTTACGTCGCGGTGAACGATGCTCATGGAGTGCGCCAGAGAGAGGGCTTCCCCCACTTGCGATAGGATTGGGTAGAGTTGTTCTACTGACATTTTTCCGCCGCGCCGGCTTAAGTCTTTGCGTAAGCTGTCGCCGTCAAGAAATTCCATGACATAGAAAAACCAATCGCCTTCAACACAGATGTCTAAAACATCCACAATGTTTGGATGTTTTAGGCGGGCGATTGTATAAGCTTCGCGCTTGAAACGATCTTTGAACTCTGCTTTTTTTTCTGGAGCAATGTTGTCTAGCACCAACTGTTTTATGGCGACAAATTGACCAGTCTCTGGATGAAGAGCTCGATAGACCACGCCCATGCCGCCGCGTCCAATTTCACCCAGTAACTCGTAGCGCCCGCACCAATTTTTACCATCTGGTTTGCGGCTGTCTTGGGGGAAGCTATTAGAATTCATATGAGCTAAGAGTGACTTATTCGACTACGAAAATGAACTCCGTCTTGCCGAAGGTCAATCTATCTCCTGGCGAAATTTGTCTACGCTCGCTAAGAATCTCACCATTGAGCAGAGTGCCATTGGTCGAGCCTAAGTCTTCCACCCAGTAAGCACCTTGCATCTGTAGTATCCAGGCGTGGTGTCTAGATATGTAATGATCGTTGGTGACCGATATGTTGTTGGTTTGATCCCGACCAATTTTGCTCACCGACTGATTTAGTGGAAAGCGCTCATTGCTTAGTTTATTGAAAAGAAATGCAGGTTTCATTGGTTTTGCCTCTTTTCTAAATGCAGAGGCTGCGTGTTGTGGATCGTCCTTCCTGTCCACTGCAGCGGGCTGCATAATCCCCATGTTAACGGTACCACCGCAAACATTACACTCTGCCCCTAGCCGGGCTAACGTCGCACCGCACCTTGCACACTGTTGTTGGGCATTGGGATTGGGATTGGCTGCCATTTCACCGCGTTAGAAGCCTACTTGCTACCGTTGTCAGATGTTTCATCGTGGAATTTGACGACCACTACAGTAACGTTGTCAGGCGCACCGCCGTCGATTGTTAGTTTGACCAATTCTTCGCAAAGGCCTTCTGGATCAGTCAGATCTTTAATCGATTCGCCGATTTGCTCGTCTCGGAGAACCGTAGGCAATCCATCGGAGCAGAGAACCACCCAGTCGTTGGCGTGAAGATCTACTGGTGTGTGATCAATTTCAACTTTTTCCTCGTGGCCAAGACAACGAGTGATTAAGTTTTTGTAAGGATTGATTCTTGCCTGCTCTTCAGTCAAGCGACCGGCTCTGACCATTTCCTGAACCACTGAATGGTCGTTGGTTAATAGTCTGGTTTTGCCTTCTCGCACGAGGTAGGCTCTTGAGTCGCCTACGTGTGCAATTTGCATGTAGTTGTCATCGGCTTGTACTGCCACTACGACAGTAGTACCCATACCCCTGACAGAGGCATCCTCTTCAGCCGAATGCCAAACTGAATGATTGGCCGAATTGACCGTTTCAGTAAGCCATTTGGTGATTGCTTCTTTGTCCTTGGCCGGAGGAGGACTGTCTTTCCATTGTTGCTCGACGGCTTCCATAGCCAACTTGCTCGCCTTGGCGCCACCAACTGCACCGCCCATACCGTCTGCGACGGCAAATACGCGGTTATCAGGGCTCACATAGAAATTGTCTTCATTCCTCTGACGCTGGCAACCCGCATCAGTTCGTGCCGCTGCACGCCATTTCAGCATTGTCTATCTCCGTCTCCCAGTCGACCCATTGGAACGCTTTCTATTAGCCATCCCCAGTGGTCTTACTATTTGCCAAACAATAATAGCCACCATTACACCATTTCCAATCAAATAATACTCGGTAAATTGCCTTCCTGAAGATGCAGATGTTATGCCCCAAAATACTAGAGACAAAGAAAACCACATCAAGGCGGTCCATAGTAAATTTACCCGATTTTTCGAAAGACTCTTAACCTCTCTATCCAAAATATAGATTTGCGTCTCTAACTTTCGGATCTCTTGGAGTCTTCGTCCGT
>LNEX01000170.1 GCA_001464165.1 bacterium Ga0077546 | reverse complement strand
GCAACCAACATTAATATCCGCGGTAGGCAGCTCCTCGCGCTACGGCTTTAACACCAGGCACATTCTGGAGTGAACCATAGCGATCAACTGCATAGCGAATACCTGCCACCATATTGTCGACTGGGTCTAGAATATTTTTGTGACCAGGAATGGCATAAGCATTGAATGTCGGCCCGATGGTCTGCATCAAACCTTTAGAAGGTGTACCCTTCGCGGCATTTGAATCCCAGTTATTTACAGCATTAGGGTTCCAGGAACTTTCTTTCTGCACGATTAAATTGACAGCACTCAAATTAGCATCAGTTACTGGCACACCGGCAAGCTGCAAAGCCTCTGTAATTTTTTCGCGTTTCTCGCCTTCAGGAATTTTCCCAGCCACTTGCTGCTCGGTACTTTGACGGTTGGTGGCTATATCAAACAGCTTTTGACCAGCAGTAGACAGAGCTCGACCTTCATCGCTAGTGAGGTCAGCAGCAGTTACATCATTTGGCGCTTTACCACTAAGCATGGCTGCAGCAATGTCGCCAGGTTTATCACCAACCTTGGTTTTCATTTGATCCATCAATATAGAAGCAACACCTTCTTGGACGTCTTTTGGCAAGAGTTCCTTCATCTCGTCTTTGGTAGGCTCACCGCCTTCTTTCATTTTCTGAGCCATACCCTTGAGCTTGGCCAAGAACTCTGGATTCTTCAATTTTTCAGCAAAGCCCTTCGGTAGTTTGCCTTCTCGTATTAGTTTCTCAATCATGGCAGGGTCGGGTGGATCACCTAAGCCTTCAAGGAAAGCACTTAACTGATTGCCAGAAAATCCATAGCGACCAACCCGGTAGTGACCATCTGGGTGGCGACGGACAGTTTCGTAGGCATTGTCACGATCTGGCTTCCACAGGCCTGCAACAGCTTCTTTGACACCCATTTCTTTGTCTGTTTCATTGAGCTGCCTGGGCACGTCACGAGTGCCAAATGAACCCATACGTTCAGTTGCAGCCATGGGCATATCGACGCCATTGCTACCTTTGAATCGGTTGGTTTCTTCTATTGCTTGCTTGGTTTCAGGCGTGAGGTCTTTCAGATCTTTTACTGGCTTAAGGTCTTGGCTCGCTTCTAGTTCAGGCGAGATAATATTATCTTGGTCACTAAGCGGAACACCGTCGACGGCCAAAGGATTCGTGGCCTTAATACGCTCTGAAAGATACTTGACCAATTCATCAGCAGCTGCACTTTGGGCCTCGGTAGGATTAATCTGGCCCGGTGCGCGCTCAATCTGCACCTTGATCTCTTTTGAATTGAGCTTCTCGGGGTCGCCGTTCATTTCTATTCGACCATCGGCCTTAACAACAAAGTGCGGTTGTTGCTTTGGCGGCTTGTCGAGGTCCTGCATCTCAACATTTATCTTTGGCACACTCTTGTCTAAGGCCGGACTGGCAGCCAGCCGATCAGTGGGAGTGATCTTAGAATTGTCAGTGATTAGGCCACGAGAGGCCAGTTCACTTGGTGCCTTTTGGGAATCTAGCTGCTTGGTAGCAGTGGGCGCTGGTGCTACCGGCGTCACTTCTAGAACACGCCCGGCATTGTCTGCAGCGGCTTTAGCGCCAGACAATGTGCTATCAGGACTACTAAGTAAGTGGGAGGCTTGAATGCCAAGTGGGTTAACGTGACCCACTCGATGTGGTTGTATCGCCTTATCGCTGGCGCCACTATCACTTCCTGATTTTCCCGGAGTCGTCATTTCTGCAGTTTCCTAGTCATTGGGACAAGCATATTTTTCTCTATTATGTATGGTGTCGCAATGGGGAGATCACGTATGAAAGAGGCTTCGCTAACGAGCGTGAACTCCTAAGAGGCATGGCACCGCCCCTGTGCGAGCATATATACTATTCACGGGCGAAATTCTTCAGAACCCACAGCGCTGGCTTATGTAGTTTAGGAACGTTAGATGACAGCAGATTTCTTTCAGCCAACGCCACCTTTCGATCAGGCCAGTGCCATTCTTAAAGTTCGCTTAGCTGAAGATGGCTGGAATAGCAGAGATCCACAGCGAATTGTCAAAGCATACTCAGCGTCTAGCCTCTGGCGAAATCGCGCAGAATTTATCAACGGCCACGATGCCATAGTTCAATTTCTCACACGTAAATTTTCAAAAGAGATAAGTTATCGCCTGGTCAAAGAACTCTGGGCTCACAATACCGACCGGATAGCAGTGCGCTTCGCCTACGAGTGGCATGACGATAGTGGTAACTGGTTTCGTTCGTACGGCAACGAGAATTGGCAGTTTGACTACGACGGCCGCATGGCTGTCCGCCATGCTTCAATTAACGACTTACCCATTCTTGACCGCGAACGAAAGTTTTACTGGCCCCTCGGTCGTCGTCCGGATGACCACCCGGGTCTAAGTGACCTCGGCCTCTAAATATTGAAATATTAGACCACTATTTTTGTTCCCAAATTAGCCGTGGCCGCAGAACAGTATTTGAACTGTTGCGCTCTGCCATGTCTTAGCTCTTGGCTCACCTAGTATCAATACATCGTCAATTACTGGTCTAAGAGAGCCTTTGCTATGTACTACGTGCCCAACGATCGCCAGCTTGCAACGACAGAAAAGAGCCTAGTAAGCAGGCTCTACCTATATACGAGAGAACGATTTCCCCTGGCTCAATATGGTGTAATCACGGCTCTCTTCGCTTTTTGCGGGCTTAGTCTTTCTAGCTCACTACGAACTGGCCAAGCACAGTTCAGCTGGGCGCAATTTGCCGTGGCATCTTTAACGACGCTTATTTTGTTCTATCAACTACGAGTTGCCGATGAATTTAAAGACCACATTGATGATTGTCGCTACGCCCCAGAAAGGGCTGTACCGAGAGGTCTTGTCAGCCTGCGCGAACTTGGTTCTTCCGCCCTGCTCTTAGCTTTACTTCAGCTAGCTCTGACCAGCCTGAAACCGGGCCTGTGGCCATTTCTTTTTGCTATTTGGGGCTATTTTGCGCTGATGTCAAAAGAATTCTTCATCGCCAGCTGGCTGAGGCAGCATCCGCTTTATTACATGCTGAGCCACATGTTTATCTTGGTCTTTAGCGACTTGTTTATTACAGCTGTTGACTTTGTCGGAAGCGGCAAAGGCCCAGGTCTGTTACTACTGTTCTTTCTTACTGGTAGCTTCTTTAACGGCATGGTGATTGAATTTGGTAGAAAAATTAAAGCACCAGAATGTGAGCGAGAAGGAATGGAGAGTTACTCCCGTGCGCTCGGTTTGCAACCAGCAGTAGTAGCACTGACCGCCTCTGTTATTGCGGCCCAAGTTGCCCTCTCACTAGCACTACCACATCTGTCAAATCTTGCCGCTCTTGTTTTTGCTGTCTATGACTGTTTTGCTTTTTCAATATTCCACCGGTTTATGACTAAACCAAATTTGGTCAATCAGAAAAAGCTAGATGCTATGTCTGGCTTGCTAGTTGCACTTTCATATCTAACCATCTCACTAATTTCATGGATACAAAAATGATATTCACTATTAATCAATTACAAAAACTATCAGCGTCTGAGCTTAGTGCCGTGGCTGGTGGCAAGGGCGGCAATCTTGTTAAACTCGTACAACATGGTTTGCCAGTACCGCCGTTTTTCATAATTTCGGCTAAGGCTCTTGAGCTAGCTTACTTCAAGCACTGGGGGGTGGAGCTAGCAAAGGATATTAAGGCAAGTAGTTCTGATTTAGCAGAGAGAATTCGGCACTCGCATAAATCAGCGCACTTGTGTGGTCTTGAAAATACAGCCACAGAGCTAGAGCTATTCACAGGCAAGGCTTGCAACAATTTCGCTGTGCGCTCGTCTGCTAGTGATGAAGATGGAGAGAAATCATTCGCCGGTCAGCTCTTGTCATTTTTGAACGTGCCCCAAGAGCAAGTTGTTGAAAAAGCTTTTCAAGTTTTTTCATCGAGCTTTGAGCGCCGAGCGCTTGCCTACCGCAAGCTCAATCGCCTAGGAGCCGCAGCGATTCCCGCAGTAGTAATACAACAGATGGTAGCTGCCGATAGCGCCGGTGTGATCTTCTCTTATGATCCAGTCAAGCTAGACACTGACCACGCGGTGCTAGCAATCACCAGCGGGCTAGGAGACAAATTAGTTGACGGTAGCGTTGACGGCAAAACAATCTACTTGAAGCGCCAAGCCAAGGCAGTAGAACATAAATGTGATCTGCTTTCAAGCAAGCAAATAGAGCAGCTCTTACAGCTACTTACAGAATGCGAAACAATTTTTTCAGGCCCGCAAGATCTCGAGTTTGCTATTGCCGACGGAGAAGTTTATCTGCTTCAAGCCCGGCCGATAACAACTGGCTTGCAAAAACCAAATCTAGGGACGACTCGTGTCTTTGACGGCAGCAACATTCAAGAAAGTTATCCTGGCATTACAAGCCCGCTGACATTCTCTTTCATAAGCAGTGCTTATCAAGAAGTCTATAAGGGCTTTTGTCGACTAATGGGTGTTGAAGAAAGAGTGATTCAGGCAGAAGCTGACCTTTTTAGCACTATGCTCGCTTACATCGATGGCCGGGTTTATTACAATTTAGCTTCTTGGTATCGACTGATGGCATTGCTTCCTGCTTACAAAACCAATAGAGGTTTTATGGAAGGAATGATGGGTCTCAGCCAATCAGCAAGTGAAGTCAGTGCCTTTGAAAATGAGAACTGCAAGAAAATCACTGCAGTAGATTACTTCAATACAGTCAAGGCAATTACCTGTATTGGCTCTAACTATTATCGCTTAACTAGCCAGATCAATGAGTTTAATGGCAGGCTTGATTTAGCTTTGCCTGATTGCGAACTCGAATCGATCAGTCTAGATCAGCTCTACACTCAATACAAAAGCTTGCAGGTCAAGTTATTGAGCAATTGGCAAGCACCAGTAACAAATGATTTCTTCGCTATGGTTTTCTTTGGGGTATTGAAAAAGCTCACTTTCAACGCTGAAGAGGGAGAACAATTAGAAGGGGACAGTCAATACGTCTATAACTTACTGCTTCAAAACCATGGCGGCATTATTAGTGCTGCACCACCCAAATTAATTGCCGAAATAGCAGCCCTCATCTCCAGCGATAAGGAGCTTTGCAGCGCTATGATCTCTCGCAATCAGGTGCTGAGCATGGAGCTGCTCAAGCACCACACCGAAGCTCATAAGCTCTATTTGACTTATCTCAATCGATTTGGTGATCGTAGCATCGGTGAACTAAAGCTTGAGACAAAGTCTGTCAAAGATGACCCCTCGGTTTTGCTAAACACCATAGGCAACCTGGCCTTGAATGGCCAACCAATAAGACAACCTCTGCCAGCCGACGAGCACAAAGCTAAAGACCTTTGCAGCAGCAAGAGTTTAGCAAAAAAACTGTTTATTAATATTGTGGCCGGCCAAACAAGAAAATTGTTAGCCCAGAGAGAGAATCTGAGATTTGCTCGCACTCGAGTCTTTGGTCGAGTGCGAAAAATTGTTCAGACCATGGGCCAAAGGCTGACTGAACAAAACTACATCGACTGTATGGAAGACGTTTTCTTTTTGACAATTGACGAGTTACTCGGCTTCATTGACGGAACATCGGTCTCGACTAATCTGCGAGCACTGATTGACCTGCGCAAGAATGATAAATCTAATTTTGCCCCATGCGCACCAGAAAGGCTAGTTCTGGTTGGGGCGACGGGGTTGAAGAGAGCAAATGTATTTGCTTCCAGCCAAAGACTAAGCTCTGATAGTCAGAACAGGCTTGAGCTAAAGGGGCTAGGAGCCTCAGCTGGAATAGTGACCGGCCGGGCCCGTGTCATTCGCAATCCAGAAACTGAAATGCTTGAGCCGGGCGAGATTCTTGTGGCCGAGCGCACAGATCCAGGTTGGATAGTGCATTTCGCTACATGCAGAGCCATCGTGGTTGCCCACGGCAGCCTCCTCTCGCACACCGCAATAGTAGCCCGCGAGCTATCTATTGCGGCCGTTGTTTCATGCAAGGGTGTTCTTGAGATCATTGAAACTGGAGACATAATTGAGGTTAACGGCAGCACTGGTGCTGTATCGCTAATTTCACGCCCCGCTAAGAAAGAGAGTGAGAGTCATGCAATTCCTGCGTAGGCAAAAAAAGATAAATCAAAATCTAATTCGCTATTCTCAATGCTGGGAAGACACTGACCTAGTGCTCAATACTATGGCTGTATCGCCAGGCGACACAATTCTTTCGATTGCCTCTGCTGGCGACAATACTTTGTCACTTCTGACCACTAATCCTGGCAGGGTTATAGCCGTAGACTTTTGTCAGGCACAACTGGCTGTAGTGGCACTAAAAATTGCTGCTTTTAGACTATTGAGCTATGAGGAGCTATTACCATTCTTAGGTATTTATCACTGCTTAGCAGAAACAAGACTGGCGACATATGTCAGACTTCGGGGTGAACTAACACCTCAGTTCTGCCAATTTTTTGATCAGCGGCCAGAACTGATTGAGGGCGGCATTATCGCTAGCGGCAAGCTAGAGCGCTACTTTTCAATTTTTCGTCAAGTGATATTGCCACTAGCCCACAGCAGAAAAACAATAGCTGCACTATTTGAAAGGCGCAGTCGAATCGAGAGGCAAGATTTCTTTGAGCGGACGTGGAATACCATTTGGTATCAAGCTGCCTTCAGGCTCTTTTTTGGCAAAACCACTATGTCTATGATTGGTCGCGAGGCAAGCTTTTTCAAAGAAGCATCCTCATCTGAATCGCTCTCTAGCTTCCTGGTCTCTGCTTCTAAGATCGCATTAACAGAAGGCAACCCAAGCACCAATCACTATCTTCGTTATATTTTGACAGGGGAATATGGCCAGGTCTTGCCCCATTATTTAAGACGCGAAAATTTCGCAATAATTCGCTCAAACTTAGACAAGATAACTCTGGTAGAAGGGAGTTTGCAAATTACCTTAGAAAAGTTGCCGGGCAGTTCAGTTGACGCCTTCAATTTGTCTGATGTCTTCGAATACATGACTGAAGGTAATTGCCAGACTCTCGGGCATAGCATTAGCAGAGTGGCCAATAACGGCGCCAGAGTTGTCTACTGGAACATGGCAGTAGATAGACTAGCCAATCAATACGATAACAATCTATGCGCCCGCCTTAGATTTAACCAGAATCTGGCAGCCACAAGCACCACTTTTTTCTATAGACGCTTTTGCTTAGATATTGCTACCAAGGGTGCAGCGTAATGACTGCGCTACTTTCAATTACTAGTGCAGTAGCTAGCTCAGCCTTGATTCTTTCGCTGCTGGTCACTCTCCTTTGGCTGCTCTCTCGCTTTACCAAACCATCTGAGACTTCGCGCAAAATAACTCATATGCTCATGGGCTTGGCTTGCTTAAGCTTGCCCTGGCTATTCAGCTCATCAACACCTGTTATTGTTTTATCGATAGTTGTCTCAATTCTCTTGAGCGGACTCAAACTATCAGAGCAATCAAAGCTCTACCCTGTGCTATTTTCAGTAGGCAGACGATCAATTGGTGAAGTCTGTTTTCCACTAGGGGTCTCACTTACCTTTATTTTGAGTAATGGAGTGCTGGCACACTATATTGCACCGGTTGCGATACTGGCTCTTGCTGATTCACTATCGGCACTAATTGGTATGAAGTTCGGCTCAAAGTTTTATAAAGTAGTGAGCGGCAGTAAGACTCTAGAAGGCTCATTAGCTTTCTTTGTTACGGCAGCCATGGCGGCCTTTGTCTCACTTAGTTTGTTCACTACAGCAAGCTTGCCTCATGTGCTGATGCTGGCTCTAATAGCAGCAATTGCGGCCACTGCTTTTGAAGGCATGTCTTGGGGCGGCCTCGACAACCTCTTTGTGCCAGTAGGGACGTTGCTTGTGCTGGCCCAAGTTGATGGTCAATCAGATCTAAAACTGTCTCATACACTTGCAGTTTTTATCGGTGTCTTCCTTCTAATCTTGGCCCTTAAGCGTTTGTCTACTCTGCAAGGTGGTGCCGCCCTTGCTGTGGTTGGCTACATGTATGTCTGTTATATGCTCGGCGGCTTGGCATGGATTTTGCTACCAGTGGTTCTCTATGCCAGCTACCGGCGACTGATGCCAAAACGTTTTGCCAAAATCGTTTCGACACACTCAATTTTTGGCGTACTGTCAGTGGCGTCAGTCGGCATCTTTTGGCTTCTGGCCAGCCACAAGAGCGACGTCTATATCTATCCGTATGCTACAGCTTTAGCTACTCATGGAGCCATCATTGCTTCCGCTCATATTCACCTAAATGCTTTTGACGACTGTGCCAGCTCGGACAAGCTAAAGATATACTCTCTGGTTTGCTCAGTGCTGAAAAGCTGGTCGCTGATTTTCATACCGCTAGTGTTCATAACTGGTCTTTCAACAGACCACATTGTCCAAATCTTTCTTGCTCCAATCTGGATTTTTGTCGCCACAGCACTATTTGTAACAACAACCAAGGTTGGTCCTGATTTTCGCAATAGCGCAAGCCGCTGGATAAAACAGGGTGCTTGTGCCGCAATTGGCTCAGCACTTGCTCTAGTTGGCACATTATAGAGGTTTCAAATGACAGCTCTAGCTCAACAAAACAAACTTGCCTGGCAAAGGGTGACAAGCAATGAAGCCACCGCTCAATTGTATCTAGGCGAAAACTTTGCCTCTTTGGGCGGCATTGAATTTTCGCGGAATAATAAAGCCGGCGCTCAAGAGCTACTTCGACTGGCAGCCTGTATGGCTCGAAAGCAAGGACAACAGACTTTGATTGCCCCCCTGGACGGTGATACCTGGCACAGCTACCGTACCATAATCGAAAGTTCGGCTGAACCAAAGTTCTTCCTTGAGCCTGATTCACCTCTGTCAGCTGACATTTTGAAAGAGGCTGGCTTCGAACTGATCGCTCAATACTCATCTTCACTTATCAACTTAGCAGCCTCACAGACGGCTATAGACACCACTATAGCCAAACGTCAAGCAGCAATTGAAAGTTCATTCTCAATCAGACACTTTAACTCAAATAAGTTTGAAAGCGAGCTAAGAGATATCTATGATCTCTCGCTCATCTGTTTCGAAAACAATTTTCTCTATCAAGCTATTTCGTTTGAGCAGTTTGCTGAACTCTATCGGCCTTTATCGGCACTAATCACAGACAAACTAGTATGGCTAGCATTCAGCAAATCTAAATTGATTGGCTTGATGTTTGCGCTACCTGACCGTCTCAATGGAGAGCAAATTATTCTCAAGAGTGTTGCTGTTCATCCTGATTTCAACGGTCTTGGAATAGCTAGTTATCTGCTCGCTCGCGTACACAGTGAAGCCCTTAAGCTCGGGTTTACGGCAAATGGCCTTTCAACCAAAATAATAAGACGTTACGGCCTCTTTGCTCTTGATCTCAATTCTCTCAATTACAACGACTACAAATAGGTCTGCAATGAACATCGCCACTACGTTAGAAAAACTTGCTCACCTTCATCCTCATCGGCTAGCAATTGTCGAAAAGACTAAAAGCACCACCTATGCAATGTTAAATCGGCAAGTGGCAGCAGTAGCTGATTATCTCAATTACCAAGGAGTCATGAAGGGTGACACAGTTTTGCTGTACGTAAAGTTCAGTAGCGAATTGTATGCTCTTCTACTAGGTATAAATCGCATCGGAGCAGTGGTGCAATTTATCGATCCGACTTACGGGCCAAAAGAGCTAAAGCACTGCATTCAACTGGCAAAACCAAAGGCCATTGTGATAGATGACCGACTGACTTTGATAGCTCGGTTAGCAGCACCACTTTTTGGTATTAGAAAAATACTGTCCCTCAGTCAGTTCGATTTGTCGAGCGACCTAAGCCTGACGAAGATTTCTCCAGTTGGTATTTGCCAGGTAGAGGAAGGCGACCCTGCCTTAATAACTTTCACGAGCGGCAGCTCTGGTAAACCTAAGGGGATTGTTAGAAGCCATGGGTTTCTAGGAGCTCAGTGTCAAGTACTTAAAGATGAATTGGCAATTGGCAGCTGCCAATCTGAAGTCACCACCTTACCAATTTTTGTTCTAGCCAACCTCGCCAGTGGTGTCACCTCCATATTGCCTAGCAGTAATCTCAGAAGTCGCTTCAAGACGAAACGACAAGTTGACACTGCCCAATTGACAGCACAAATACTTGAACACTTGCCTGAGAGAATACTGGCAGCCCCGGCATTTCTTATGCAAGTAGCTCTACACCTCCAAGCACAGAATATTCGGTGCTATTTTGTCAAGGAAGTCTTAACCGGTGGTGGCCCAGTCTTTCCGCAGCTACTGATCCTGTTGCGAGCAGTCTTTCCCTTAGCAAATTTAACCACTGTTTATGGCTCAACTGAAGCTGAGCCGATTGCTCACTTTCGCTTCTCTAGCGAGAATCTCGCAATTAATGATTTTGCCGCAACCGGTGCTGGCCTTCCTCAGGGTAAAGTCTCCGCACATGTAGATCTGGCTATCTTGCCCGGGACAGTACAGTCAGAATACTCAGATTATGAATTTGAGTCATTGCGCGCTCCGGCCTATGTCATTGGTGAAATTGCAGTGGCTGGCCGTCACGTAATTGAAGGCTATATCGACGGTATTGGCAACAGCGAAAACAAGATTAAAGTTGGTAGTCGCACATTTCACCGCACCGGCGATGCCGGCTACCTTGATAATCAGGGCGTACTTTATCTGGTGGGGCGGGCCGCCATGAAAATAGAGGTTCCTGGTGGCTTTGTCTATCCCCTAACTGTTGAAGCCTGTGCCATGGCCACAGGCTTAGTTGATAGCTGTGCCTACCTATTGATCAACAACAAGCGAGTGCTGGTCGCTAAACTTTCGGAAAAAGCCGGCAAAGAAGTTAAGGCGAAGCTATTGAAGTGCATCAACTTTGCTCATATAGACGAAGTAGTTATACGAAATAGTCTGCCCATGGACAAGCGCCACAGTTCCAAAATTCTTTACGATAAGCTTAGAAGCAGCCTAAATTAGTTCTCGTTTTTTGGTACGTGGGTCGAAATCATGCTCTCTTCAGAGCGCTCAAAGGCTTCTAGCTGGGATGTCGGCACATTTATACCAGTCAGTTTATTGCCATAACCGAGTGTAACCATGCGATCTTGGACAGCAAATATATCTTCGACATATCTTGCTAGGGCACGACCCTGAGGAACGATTTGCTCAACGGTAGCACTAAGGAAATAATCGGCAGTAACGCCACCGGCAACATTAGAGTTGCGCTCAGTGCCCCATTTCGTGGCGAAGCGCAAAGTTAGTGGAGCACCAGGTTTGGCCATTAAGCTCAATTTTCGACTAAAACCTTGACTATTTAGGTCAATTTCACCAAGAAGCTGATTAAATGAATCAGGACCGTTTGGCAATTGCCCTTGCATACGCCCGGCTGCCACACCTAGTTCTTGAGCCAGAAGCTCAACTAGTGAGGCGAAAGCGGCTACGCCTTGCAAATCGATTGTCTTTCCAGTTCCATCAAAAGTCATAACTTGTTCCATCTATTACTATGAACGCAGTGTTAAACATTCCAAATGATGCCAGTTAAGTGCGAATTCTTCAAGTACAGTAGTTTTTATGCAAGTGCAAAATATACCCGATAAACCTAAGCCTGTTGCCCTCACACGTGAATGGGCCGAAATGATCAAGCTAGAGCATACGGTTTTTGCTCTGCCATTTGCCCTGTCAGGTCTGATATTGGCCGCTCCTACCTTGCCATCTTTTAGTACGGTGACTTTCACAGTTCTAGCCTTTATCGGCGCACGCTCAGCGGCAATGACACTTAATCGATTAATAGACGCCCGCATCGATGCTATTAATCCCCGCACTAAAGACCGCTCAATTCCCGCTGGGCGAATTAAACCGGCCACAGCAATGCTATTCACCATAGCTTCTTTTGCCTTAATGCTGGCAGCCGCAAGCCAACTGCCTTTGATTTGTTTACAGCTAGCGCCAATTGCCGTGTTTTGGCTCAGTTTTTACTCTTTCACTAAGCGTTTCACCTGGCTCTGTCACATTGTTCTCGGCGTCGCTCTTGGTGGAGCAGCCTTAGGTGGCTGGGTGGCTTCGAGTGGAACCATTGAAGGGGTGGCACCGTGGCTTTTATCACTTGCTGTAGCCACATGGGTAGCAGGGTTTGACATAATTTACGCTTGCCAAGATGCCCGCTTTGACACTGAAAATAAGCTGCACAGTATTCCGGCCCGTTTTGGTTTATCAAACGCCTTGCATATATCTACTGGGCTACATGTCTTTACTGTAGTCTTTTTGGTAGCCCTTGGATTCTTCGTGCAACCACCAGCTGGTGTCTTCTATTTCCTTGGAATCGCACTAGTTACAGCCATGCTTGTATATGAACACAGCCTGGTAAAACCTAGCGATCTTTCAAAAGTGAATGCTGCTTTCTTCACCACCAATGGTGTCGTTTCAATTGCCACCTTCTTAACAATTCTACTTGATCGCTTGTTCTAATTTGCACTGCCCTTAATGGCACAGTTTGGTTCGTTTTTAAGCTTTTTTCGAGTATTTCTATCTACTTATTTCGACCTGGCGAAATAAGTAAAGTTACAGTTGCGACTGTGTCAATAAGAAGAATTTCTTCATCAAACGGCTACCCCGGGGTAAACATTGGCCCTTGTTCTAGTTGCGCCGGCCTTGCCTCTTTGGCCGAAACAAAAGCCCAGTGGACCGTTCCGCCTTTTGTGAAGAGTATTGCAAGTTTGATGACCAGTTTCAGAATTCGGTCAACAATAACTATCATCCTTTTGGAGCACTTGAAAATACTGCCAGATCGGGTCATCCTATGGGTTGTCAAAATTAGCTGTACCCAGAGGTAACCATGTTCATTCAATCAGTAGTACAGAACATCGGCTGGTTTTTAGGCGCATGCGCCACAGTTTCATTCATCGAGCACCAAGTACATGCTCGACTGATGCACCAGAAGAATTTCCTCAGTAAATACACCTCGAGTTTTAAGCGGGTCTATGAAGCTCACGCCATTAATCACCACGGACACTACTCAAAGATTTTCACCGACGAACCTGTTGCTCCAGGTGAAGACGAAGAAATTCGTTTGACTGTTCACAAAGCTCCGATTAAAACTCTGCCTTTGATTCTTTTGATCTCACTAGTTTCAATACCAGGAGCCCTAATATTTGCTTTTGTCGTTGTGATGCACCACTGGGTCTGGAACAAAATCCACTTAGAAATGCACAAGCCAGAACACAGAGGCTTCAGTAATTGGTCAGCCTATAAGTTTCTAGCCCGGCACCATTATCTGCACCATGTCTATCCAAACAAGAACTATAACGTTGTTTTCCCTTTCGCTGATTACGTATTAGGCAGCAATGTCCACGCCAGTAAGACCGAATTGTTAGAGATGTATGATCTTGATCTCCTTCCGCTTAAGCCAGCTGAACTTGCTTCTTTAAAAGAAGCCGCTGCTCAAGAGAAAAAAGAGAAACAAGTTAAACATGAAAAGCAACTAGCAACTCTGAGAAGCTAGTCTCAGACTAGGCACCTCTAGTTCATAACTCTGCGCTCTGGGCAATTGAATGCCCAGAGCTTTTTTTGCCTAGTCCCTGCACTGTGATAGCCTTATAGGCTAAAATAATGCCACCCATTTGGTTTCACCCCATGATCAAACTGCGTTCCCTGGCTCTGCTGTCAATTTTCTGTTTGAGTTTTTGCTCGAATATTTCGTCAGCGCTAGCTGCCACTGGTGAAATCGTCGAGACTTCACCGGCAGATCGCACAGAGGCTAGAGCCTTTCAGCCAAGGCCTATCACGGGTAAACCCAAAATAGGTTTAGCTCTTGGTGGCGGCGGTGCTCGTGGCGCGGCCGAAGTAGGCGTGCTTAAAATCTTAGAAAAAGAAGGAATTCACTTTGACCTTGTTGCCGGTACGAGCATAGGCTCGGTAATAGGCGGCTTTTACTGTCTGGGTGCAACAGCAGAACAGATGGAAGAAGAATTCAAAAGCGGTGCAGTTATGCGCAACTTTATGGCTGTACCCCTGACTTTTCGCTTACTAGTAGCACCAGTATTTTTGTTATTTAGGCCATTCAGCCACAACAAATATGATGGCCTATATGGTGGCGAAAAATTTCGTAAATACATAGTGGGGAAGCTTACAACTGAAGAAGGCTTGATCGAAAATATGAAAATACCCTTCGCCGCGATAGCCCTAAATGTTGTGGATGGCAGACCCTACATGATTCGCAAGGGCCACCTCGGCTGCGCTATGCAAGCGAGTTGTGCTGTGCCAGTCTTGCGCAAGCCCGTTGAAATTGACGGGATGCTTTTTTCTGATGGCGGTGTTTCTTGCAATTTACCAGTAAAGCAGTGTCGCGCCATGGGGGCAGATTTCGTCATTGCCGTAAATATAGACGAACCCTTTGAGCCAGTTCCATTATCAAGCTTTAAAAAGGCAGGAAGCATCACTAAGCGCATGGTTAAGTGGGCTTTGTTTGATATAGATGAGCCCCAGGCTGCCTTAGCTGACGTTACTATTCATCCAAATACCGAAGGAATATCTCTGATTTCCACCCGCCGCTCTGACGCCATTCGTGGTATCAAGGCCGGTGAAGAGGCAGCAATTGCGGCCTTGCCAATGATCAAGAAGAAGCTCAGAGAAATAGGTATTGTGCCTAGTTCTCAGGCAGGTCCACCGGCCTCACCTGTCGAGAGGCGAGAAAACGGGACAGAACAAGAATCAGATCTGGGTTCTCACCCAAGGAGAGATAATGATCGATGAAAAGCAGCACTGGGAGGGAGTCTATAACACTAAAGCAGCTGACGCTGTAAGTTGGTACCAGCCGCATCTAGAGAAATCGCTACAGTTCATTTTGAACGCGGCCCCAAGCCGTTTGACTCAGATTATTGATGTTGGCGGTGGTGAATCTACTCTAGTTGACGATCTAATTAAAGCTGGCTACAAAAATACTAGCGTTTTAGACATTTCAGAAAAGGCTATTGAGGTTTGCAAAACTAGGCTTGGCGACAAGTCATCTTCAGTAACGTGGCTTGCTGCCAATATCCTTCAAGCCGAACTTCCAAAAAAGTATTTCGATGTCTGGCATGACCGAGCGGTTTTTCACTTTCTTACTTCTGAAGCTCAGCGCATTGAGTATGTGCGTCAAGTATCCAAATCAGTAAAGGCAGGCGGGCATGTAATTGTTGCAACTTTCGGCCCCCAAGGCCCAGAGAAATGCAGCGGTTTAACAACCATGCGCTACGACGCCGACTCGCTTCATAATCAATTCGGCGCAAGATTTCTCTTGGTAGATAGTGCCACCGAACTTCACACTACGCCTTTTGGTACTACCCAGCAGTTTCTTTATTGTTTCTGTAAACTTGACAGTTAATAGTGCCCTGCTGCTCACTCCAATCGATTTGACGCTTGCTCTTGAAAAGAAACCTTCAAAAATTGTTTTTGCCATCATTCATCAAGTTCAACATAATTGCCTGGCCGGCAGAAGTTTTGGTATCAAGACCTTCTTTGACTGCAATCAAATGTTTTTCACTACCAATGAAGTGATGAAAAATAGGTCTTAGCTCTAGTTGCTGCTCGCCGTCTTTATGACAAAACCGGGCGAGATCAAATGTAATCAAGCCTTCAGCTGCAGAAAGTGCTTTCATTGCATCGGACAGACCTAGGCTATCGGCGTAATTGTCTTCAAACACCTTCGTTACGATGTATCCATGATGCTGGCAATAGTCTTCGATTACCGCTCGCTGCGTTTCACAGCTGCATAGATCACCGCAATTTCGCACATAGGCTACAAGTCTAGTCTTTCTAGCATTCGAGACTGTGTTTGTCCCCCAGCGACTGCCGAGGTCGCTACTCAGTCCGTCAACGAGATCATCACATGAACAATTAAGCTTTGAAACGCTTGAAGCAGTATGCGGGTGAAGCGGCTGCCGCAAACGCTCATCGCTTGATTGATCTCGGTTTCTAAATCTTTCTAACCAGCCCACGATATCTTGCCTCGACTTTGCCGAACTAACAAGGTATACCTTAGAGCTATATTCAGCACTGCACATCATCCTGTTGACTATTTGAGTTTTTAACATTGGCTGAAAATTCAATTCTTATTCATAGCATCCTTGCTTGTGCAGAAAAATCCTTTTCAATCATCGGTTGCTGCTGCATGAGCATTTTCAACTATTTCCGAAGAGGAAGCGCCGTGCCCCAAATTGAACGCAATGACGATGCCATCTCCAAGCAGGCAAAAGCACTTGCAGAGAACCGG
>LNEX01000169.1 GCA_001464165.1 bacterium Ga0077546 | reverse complement strand
CAATTTGTTTATGCAAAAAGCGCTGGAAGCGCAAACTGCCGTTGGCTGTGTCAAAGCCCTGCATCCAGCCGTCTTTGCTAACACTAATCACGCTTGCACCAATAGCCTCTAATGCCGCTCCAGGAGAACCTTTCAATGGCGCTTTCCACTTAAGAGTACCTGAATATTTTTCACAGCAATAGAGCCATTTGTTTTCGCTGGCGAAAATAACAGAAGTAAATACAATCACACCACTCTTTAGAATTGGGCTGAATGTTGGATACTCCCAAATTAGCCTACCGGTCTCGGCCTCAAGGGCGAAGCAAACACCACCTTGGGTGCCAACATAAACAGTATCAACAGAAGCTGTGGGCGTGCTTACTATGCGACCATCAGCTACATACTTCCAATTTAGCTTGCCGCTGTGGGCCGCTATATGGGCTCTGGGCGCTGCCACAATGGCATCGAGGGCACTGAAATACCACAAGCGCCGCCCCATACGAATATCTAGGGCTGTTACCTGACCAGTCCGGTCACAAACTATAACTTGATTGCCTGCCATGACAGGGCTCGCCAGTATTGGGGCCGGACCTTCCCAGCTCCAGATTACTTTGCCCGTATTTGAGTCAATTGCCTGAGTCTTACCAGCGCTATCACTCACAACTAAGCGGCCATCTAGATAGATTGGCGAAGTGAGAATGGGCGCGTCAGCATCAAAGCTAAAGGCCTTGGTACCTGTTTCTGACTGCAATGCATAGAGGCGGCCATCGGTTGAACCAACATACACGGTCTTCTCGTCGCGACTAATAACAGGATGAGCAGCCCAGCCGATTGGACCATGGGTAGGAAAAGTCCAGATTGCTGGTTCATGGCTGAGTTTTGGCTGGGTGAGATCAGGTTTTGTATCTGGTGCTGCAGTTTCGGCTCTTGGACTAGAAATTGGAGTGTCTCTAACAAAGGAGGGCACACCTGTGACAAATACTTCCTCTCCGCGTTCGCCTTTCTTTATGAGCGGCTGGTCCCGGTTTTTAACCGCCTCTTGATCGATACCTTTACTTGATGGCGCTTGAGACTCTTGCAAATCTTTTACTACTTTGCCAGTGGGATTACCTGGCGGTAAAACAACAGGCTCGACTTGCACGGTATTCGATGAATTTTTCTGGGCACTCAGGCCTAGTACAGGAACGGCATTATCGCGCTGTGCAGTGGCTCGTGGTGACAAACCCATACGAGCGACGCGCATTTCAAAAATCAAATCATCAACAATGCCTAATACATCGGTCATCGACTTATACCGATCATCGGGCTGCTTTGCCATCATGCGTTTAACTACCCGATCAAGCACTTCGGGAATTTCAGGATTTAGGCGTTTGGCCGAAGGCACTGGAGCATTAGTATGCTTCATTGCCATCTCAATCATTCCCTGTGCGCGAAAAGGCAGCTGCCCAGTGCACATCTCAAAAAATAAGATGCCCATCGAATAAATATCAGAGCGGTGATCTTGCTGCTCACCACGACATAGTTCTGGCGACATATATGCCGGTGTGCCCATGCCCTTAGTGGCAGAATTTAGATAGACCCGGCCAACTAGCAGACGCGCTAGACCAAAATCACCAATTTTAAGGTCGCCTTCGTTGGTGATAAATATATTGTCGGCTTTGACGTCTTGGTGAACCACACCCCGTTTATGGGCGAAAGACAAACCAGAGGCCAATTGTTTCATCCAATTCAAACAATGCTCAAGAGGAAGCGGCCCCTGGGCCACCCGGGTGCTGTTGCGCACTTCCGCGCCAATATCAAAAACAGTAACGATATTGGGGTGGTCGAGCTGGGCTGCCAACCGCGCTTCTTCTCTGAAGACGTCTACATTTTTCTTATCAGCCATTAAGCTTGGCAAAAGCATTTTAATGGCAACATCGCGCAAGAGCAGCTCGTCGCGGCAATGATAGACAACTCCCATACCACCCACGCCGATTTCTTCGAGCACTGAGTAGTGGCCGTCTTCGAGTTTGTCGCCACGTGAGAATATTCTGGGGGCCACTGATCTTCAATCTCCTGGCAGGCACTATTTTATTATCTTCTGGTAATCTCGGGGTTGTAAGAAGGCGCTAAAATGACAACGTCAACCTCGGGAACTTACGATGAGCCAACCTGCATTAAACCAGTTTAACAGCACTTGCCCTCCGACCGGTGACCAGTCTTCAAGTAATG
>LNEX01000168.1 GCA_001464165.1 bacterium Ga0077546 | reverse complement strand
TACTGGACTCTCTAGCTATAGCTGCCGCCGACCCGAGCATGCAGACGCCCACGAAAACAGCACTCAATATAAATATACAAGTATGTATCCGAGTAGATGTCTGCAATAAATCTCCCTGGCAAGTCGAGCAGCTAAGCCAGACTATTGACACAAGCGTTAATCATAACCCCGCTGCCCAAAACAGTTAGCCAACTGTTTGGTCGCACCCGATTGCGACCAATCCAACAAATAGAATCGGAACTAGTGACCTGAGACTAATTATAAGCATTGAGGCAAACAAGTGACAAAATCTCGAATGAAATTTGTCTGCATATCAGTTGCATTAATAACTTCAGCCCTATTTGGTTCACCTTTAGCTGCCGTCTACTTTGCGCTTTCACCGAAAGAATTAGCACCTTATCTTCTCTTTCCGCAAAAGATAAGCAACAGTTACAAGGATATCTACCTCAAACCATTCGGGGTGGCAGGCGAGAGAGTAAGCATTCCGGTTACCACAGGAGGTCATCTCGCCGGCTTCTACTTCCCTAGACCATCAGCACCATATACAGTGCTGGTGAGCCATGGCCAAGGCCAGATGATTACTCAAATTGGCCTCGCTCATGCAGCACTAGCCAGCAATCTAAACGTGCTCATTTACGATTATCAGGGCTATGGCGAGAGCACAGGTAAGCCGAGCACAAGCAATATGCAGAGCGATGGCATAGCTGCATTCGACTATCTTGTAAGCACGAAAAAGCTCAAACCAAACCAAATTATAGCGATGGGCAGCTCAATGGGAACAGGCATTGCCGCCAATACCGCCGTCAACCGAGACTGTGCTGCCGTACTTTTAGTGGCTCCCTATGCCAGCCTTGCACAAGCAGCTTGTGACAACCTCAGCTTTTTCAAAATCTATCCATCCTTTCTATTTCCCCAACCTGACCTGACCTGCTTGCCCCTCATGGCATGTAAAAACCAGCCAGTGGTTATCATTCACGGCGCACTCGACAAAAAAATTCCCGTAGCCCCTAAAAGACCAATCGCTAGGCCGGGCCGGCAAGCCAGTAAAAGACAACTCGAACTTCCGCTATGTCGAGCTTGCCAACTGTGATCACGGCAACATTACACTGAACACAATCACAGAAGAACTGAATGGCTTAGTTACCAGACTAGAAACTTCAAAGAAAACTAACTACCCAGCTTCATTGCATGCAAGTCAAAGCGTTTCTGGGCCTCTGCCACTCTCTCTGTCTCGCCTAGCTCAACTAACTTACTCAAATACCAGCGCAAGGCCCTAACAACATTTGGATGCTTCTCGCCAAGCAAATATTGCATAGCGAAAATGCCATCCTCACCCTGTGTCAAAAGATCTTCAACACCTTCTTGCCGACAGACAGCATAAATCATACTGGCTCGCTGATAGGCAGTGCTATCAGAACCAAGAGTGAGCTCTAGCAACTCCATACAAGAAAAAAGCAAGTCTCTTGCGTCAGAGAGCTTGCCGTCAGATGCGTACATAACGGCCAGGTCGCTCATAACATATGCGAGCTGCACGGCACCGTCACCCTCCAAGTCTTCTAGAATCTGCATGGCTTCACGCAATTCTCTTTCGCAGCTGGCATGATCGCCAAGCTCCAAATAAACTTGAGAGTGGAAGCGCAGTGCTACAGCATATAACTCTCTTAAGGCAGGGTCTCTAGACCCTGCCAGGGCATGCATTGCTTGGTCTAAATGATTCGCGGCATCCTTCAGCTTTGCAGTAGCTATATACATAGCCCCAAGCCCAACGTGGCAGGCATTAACAGCAAATTGATGGTCTTTAAGTGACTTGGCCTGTTCAATAGCCCGAAATAAAAGCGTTTCGCACTGACGAAACTCGCCTTGCTGATAGGCACCTTTAGCCGCATTAATTCGAGATTTCCACAACTTGGTATCGTGGTCGTTGGATACGATTGCGTCAGTGAGGCGTTTCTGGGGCATAAATTAAACCTTCAATTGGCTAACAGGCACGACCAACGGAGTAGTAAAGATAGCAGAAGTTATATCGATTTATCATTACAACGTGCTACGTGTGAGGAATCGTGACCAATTGTCAGGCAAGTCACCCCTTTCGCATTCCCTGAATCGCAAGTGGGGCATAGCCAAAAGCTTCACACTTAGTCAACAGCAAAGGTCTATCGATTGCGAGTAATGTACCTTGAGGATCAAGCAAGAAATCGCTGAAGACCTTCTGCCCTCGTGAAATCAGACCGGTAAAAATATTTTGAAAATCCTTATCTGTCCAACCCTGACCCAAAATAGACGACATTTGGAGTGCTGACCTCTGCTGCAGATTGTCTGCCAAAGCCTGTTGCTTTACTTGAGAATAGACCACTGCAAACTCTGCAAGCCGCTCATCTGACAAAGCTGCCAAGGCATTCCAATAGCTCAAATAATGGTCCTCAAGAAAAAACGGCGAGTCAGAATCAATCAGCGCCGAATCAACTATTTGCCAAAATTCTTCTTCGCTCATACCGAAGTTAATCACCTTGCGGGTTAAATGGATCGATTAGTTAAGCCTTAACCTTTTCTTTCCCAAAATAGGACTATAACGTAATTACGAACGTTGGAGTCCTAAAATGAGTATCGTAATTACCCGCCTCACTGAAGTAGAAATTGCCAAGCAAAATTCAACAGAAGTGCTGTGGTTGTCAGAATCAGAGATTGAGCAGTTAAGCAATCGACTGGTTGATATCGTCTACGAAGAAATGGCAAAAAGAGAAAGCAGTCTTCTCACCAAATTAGATTATCCAGCTCGCTAAATCAAAAACCTTAGCCAGGGTATATAAGCGCAGTAATAGTACGACTAGACTAGCGCAGCAAGGGCTGAGAGAATTGATGGGCAAAAATATTGGCACGAAAGTATTATTGACGAGCGCGATCACTCTGATTGGAATTTTCTCCACACTCTTACAGGCAGTTGGAGCCAATGTAGACAATGCCTCACTAACAGCAGACTTTGCGGCACGCGACGCCATGCCAGAAACACGAGTGCCACAGTCAAAATGGTACGAAAAGGGACGCTTCGATTCCTGGGGGCCTCACGCCTCAGTCTACCCAGCTCCGAGCATACCCAGTGGCTGTGACCCCATCCAATGGCAACGGCAGCGCGTTATTGCTGTCGCAAAAAAATACATTGGACTACCCTACAAACATCATCACATTCCCGCCTGGTCACCAGATGAAGGACCGGGCCTCGATTGTTCCAATTTCACAGCATGGGTCTACAACTACGGGCTAGGAATCAAATTCAACAGCGACGTGAACAAGCAAGCCGACAGCCCGGTTTCACCGGGGCGCAAGGTAAATCAAGACGAACCTTTTGTTGCCGGTGACTTACTCTACATACTCAAAGGTGACCGCTCCAAAGTTTCGCATGTGGTGATTTTTATTGATGATGGTCATGTTATCGATTCGCACGATGGCAGTGTGCAAGTACGCGAGTTTAAAGGCTGGTATCGCTCGCACTTGTCGCATGCTAGACGGATTATTGAATAAGTCGATAACGACAGATCCAATTCACTGCTGAGTGGAACCACCAGTAGCACTGGCAGCTCCGATACAGCTCATTTTAGATGAAGCATTAGGACCAAGACCTGTGCCAACAGGCAACCAGACTTTGACTCGACATGCAGATGGTAAGTTATCGCCAACCACACTGTCATAGTTAGCGTTTAGAATTATCCGAGCCGGTGCCACAGTCTTCATCACTGGGGCTGAAAGGGCTGCAATTCTAAAGTTCAAGTCGCTATCAGCATTGGGCAATTTCGCGTCAATGTCATGCTTGTATAGCTTCATTCCGGCGGTAGTAGCATAACTTTGCTCTATGTCGTATGCTTCTAGCTCAGAAATATTCTTTAGCATTTCAACATTTGATTCAGTATTGACCACACGTCCACACTGCCAACCGGCCAGCAAAGGCTCTTCCACTTTCATCCAAGGAAGATACATGGCGTAGGTTTTGTTAATCTCTTCAAATTTCTTTTGCATCGCCAGCTTGGCTTCTATCTTTGCCACTATAGATAGTTGCTTACGCTGAGCTTCTAATGTTTTGGCTGAATCACGCGACTCATCTAGAAGCTCCTCTGCCAGCGAGGCTAGCCCCGGATACTTCTCTTTGCACTCATCGAACTGTTGCCGTCCTGAAAATACCAATTGGCGATTGCGAGCAATCATGTTATTCATTTGCCCAATGCGATCTTTATCGTTCAACTTACGAGCCGCTGCCAGAGCCATTTCATTAGCCGATGCTTGCAGACGATTATGTTCGAAGAAAAGGCCGCCGTAAGAGTAGCCAATCAAGAGCGAAACAGCCAGCAAACCTATCACTACCATAGCTAGCACCAGCACAGAACCGCTGCTGCGTCTGACGCGACCTCTAAAATTACTATTGAGCCGAATTCGGCTTCTTTGAATGTTAGTGCAAGCGCTCATCTACATCCTTCCATTGCTAATTGCTGTTAGCTACTACTGTTAGCTACTATTCGTTAACGAAATACTGAGAAGTAATAGGATTCCTGCTGAAGTTTTCCCACGGTGAAGAGGTATGCAAATGCAGAGTAATTGGGCTGGTAAACCCGGGCAAACCGGCAGTTGAGCTAAAAAGTGGAGCGATCGAACAATCAGCCGATAATTCCATACTATAAAGACTTGGCTGAAAACTTCCATCAGGCAGCCACTCAGCGGGAATGGCAACGCCGTTCGGTACTGAGATCTGGCTAGCTCCGTCTTTAGAAACAATTGTCAGCTTCAGTTTTGGATTGGCAATAGTGACAGAACACTTTTCGAGAATTGAATTAAACCAGGGGTCTTGGGTAAACATAGTGTAGGCCTCGGTCCGCTTTTCACAGAGAACCACACGGTGAGACATCTCTGTCATTGCCCCTTCAACTATTAAATAGCGAATGGGAATAATGGCAATGTTGAAAAGCGGGGCGAAGACGAAGGCTATTAACACAATCAGACCGACAGCAAACTCAGTAATGGCGTGACCGCTGGCTTTTCTTTGCTTTAAATGAAACATGGTCAACCCCCTTTTTGCTAGTAAGAGCAATACTGCCGCTTTAGCCGATTTAGGATGGACGGACTGAACTTTGGTTTAACCTGACACTACTTTTACTCAGTTACCCTAATTAGTGAGCACTCGGGGTCATACATAAACACATGCAGCGCTTAAAAGACAGGACGAAAGACATGACTAAAAGCAAAACATCAAGGCACCCAATCACGAGCCGGCCTAGAAACGGCCAGGGCATAGTCGAACTGGTGACTGCACTTGTTTGCCTCGTACCCGTAGGCCTGGTGCTCATAGACTTAGGTATAGTTGCTATTGGTGCTGGAATTAACGACTCTGCCTGCCGCGACGCTGCCCGCGCCGCAGCATCAGGCGCACCATCTGAACTGACCCTAGGTGACAACCGATCGATTGGACCAGAGAAATCACCTTACCAGCGGGCCCAGTCGGTTATCAAGAAAATTTATGCCACTAATGTTCCAGCCAAGATACGCCCGAACATTGAGGCGATTGAATCAGTAAAAGACGTTCCCCCAGCTGAATCTGGTGGAGCTGTGGATGGCGAAATCAGCGTTAAAACCACAATAGATATTTATCCGCCCTTCATAGTTGGCTCAATCGTAGGAAATAGCGGTATCGCTCTTTCTGCCAAACACATTGTGCCTATTACTTATGTCATGCCAGCCGCAGAGCCGTAAGTTTAGGCCTCTAGCCAAAGCGGGAAAGCGGACACTCGCAGCGGGGTAGACCCAAAAGAAGATACAAGAGTGCCCGACACACACAAAAAGGAAGAGGTAGACAACTGGTGTCTGCCTCTTCTTACTACTTTAGAATCTACTTTATAACTTTCATTTGTTTGGCTGCTTGCTTGAGACCTGTCTTATTATGTTTCTTAGCGATAAAGCACTGTCTTCATGCCGTCTTGCTCTGAATAAATATTGAGAATTAGATCAGCACTAAAACCGCCATCATTCTCATCAGCGTTAGCAGGCGCTTCTTGAAAGCCGCGACTAATTATCTCGTTAACGATATCGGTATAAGATTCGTTTGGTAAGCGTACCTGAACAATTGGATTCTTATTCAAAAAAGTGTCCATAGCCAACCGTAAAACAGCGTTGGCAGCTGCTTTACGCTCTTCGCTAGAGGAGCTGCCACCCTTGTGCTTAACCTTTAGGCAAACACCTTCACCCTGGGGCAAATCGAATTTGCGCTGCTTTTCCATGCCATAAGCCTTACCGCTATTAAACCAAAGATACTCATAGGCTTTCTTCTCGTCTTCTTTGCCAGGTGCATAATAAGCTACTTGAACTTTCTCCACTTTCTTTAGAGTTGAGCCTTCATACTGGAACTGTCTCTCCAGCGCTTTAGTTTCTAGCTCCACCACCCAATCATAAGGATTAGAGACCATACCATCCGCCATTACCTGTGGTGCACACGAAAGCGCTAACGTCAACGCTACTACTAACGAAGGGATACCAGCGAGACGGCTTCTATGCCATTTTCTCAAATTCATGGATCAATCCTCACCACTGTCAAAATCTAAAGTCTCAAGGTACCGGGTTTCTTGGTCTCAGCTGACTGTTTCTAAACTTCTTGTTCTCTTCATAAAGGAGAGGATCCTTGTAGACCCTCTCCCCCACAACTGAACGGTCAGAACTAGAGACCGCCAGTAGCTAAATCTACGGCTTTCTTAGCATCTGGCATACCCCAACCGAAGTAGGGATTCCAACCAGGAACAGAGTTAACGCAGCTAGCTTTAAGAATTTGCTCGACGGCCACGTTAGGCAAAGCTGGGTTTCTTGAAAGGATAAGAGAGGCTACAGCAGCCACAATCGGAGATGAGAAGGAAGTACCATTAACAGTACCTTGTGTGCCATCGATATTGGTGACTACAATTCCTTTACCTGGTGCGGTGAAATCAACTGATGTACCAAAGTTCGAAAAGTCAGCTAGACTGCCGCTTGAGTCGATGGCAGAAACGAAATTAATGTATGGGCAATTAGGGGTACCGTCGAAGATTCCGTCGTTACCAGCAGAAAGGAAGAGCAAACCTTGACGGACATAATAGTATTCAGAAAATATTTTGTGTAAAGGGGCATGTATTGCGGCATTGTGGAAGCCATAGTAGGGTCCACCGTAGCTAAGGTTGACGATGCGGGCACCAGAAGTAAATACTTTGAACATGGCGCAGGCGATAGACAAGTCGTCTGTCATAGCGGAAGTACCAGGAGCGCCATCAGCAATTCTGATGGGATAAACGCTTCCAGCTGGTGCAATACCAGCAGTCACTTGCGAATTATTCATGGCGGCAACAGCACAAGAAGCAACCCATGTACCGTGTCCATGCTGGTCAGTATTGGCTCCAGATGAAGCTTCTGCAGCGATAGCTCCAGCTAAATCTGTCACTCCAGGCAAACTACCAGTAGCCATTAGGATTCCGCCAAGAGCCTTAGCAGCAGGTGTATTGGCATCAAATCCTTTTTCGACTTTGCCATTTAGATCGGCTACGCTGGCTTGGCAACCAGAGTCGAGCACAGCAATCTTGGCTCCGCCTTGTCCCTTATCCCAGGCCTTGGGGCAATTCATTGCCGACAAGTGCCATGAAGTAGCAAAGTTAGGGTCGTTAGGCACCAAATTGGCGCTATAACGATAGTTGCGGCCAACAGCAGCAAAGTGCTTTTTATCACCGGTCAATTTCTTTTCAGCTTCGGCAAAGTGTCCCTTCTCGGTCTTGATCACCAACATCTTCAAGCGACCATCACCGAGAGTAGCAACAACTGTTCCATGAACACCTTCTAGTGCTTCTTTGATGTCGTCACTATCAGCTTTCATATCAGGACAGACAAGAAGAGTGTCTGGTTGCCAGGTAACATTAGGCCTGACCTGTTTCTTCAGTGATCTATTCGTAGGGGTCTTCAATTTCATTTCTGAGCTGAGAGCAGGCAATTGCATTGCTCCCAAGATCATTGAACATGACAGAGCTGTGGCAAACAGCCTTTGACTTTGCCTGGACACCAATCCGGTAACTTTGCTAATCATCTCTTTGCGCTCCATTGGTAAGTAAGGACTCCCCTCCGTACGAGAGCCTCAACCGAGCACACAAAATAATTAGGCAGGTTCGTAAAATGCTAGCCACATTATTGCTAACTCATTTAATTACCGCCGAGAGGAATGCCATTGTTGTAGCCACCGTTTACGGCATTAGGATCAACACCATTTGGATAAGCAGCATTCTGACCCGCAAGATTGTCTTGATTCATGTTTCGATGCCTACGCCCGCCGTGACCACGCCTACCACCAAGGAGGCTGCGCGAGAGCCCTCTCGATATGCGGCCAGCGCCACGCATAACACCTCTAGCGCCCCTACCACCAATGCGACGATGTCCACCCCGCCGAGCTTCAGCTGGCTCAATTGCAATCATTCCTAAAAGCAGTAACAGGACGACAGACAACGCCATACATCGATTAGCGATTCTACTCGCCAGGTATTTATTTGCTGCCACACTATTCACAGACATAATTCCTCCAGCGAGCGTCATCTTGCCTACAAGAACCCATAAAAGGTAATACGTCGGGAACTAGAAAAAAGTTCAATTTCCAGCCGCTTTTTACAAAACTCCTTTCCAGTCTACGATAGCAACGGCACCCTCCAGGCAACTTGCGGCAAGCGACACTTTATCGGCAAGGCAGAGCCGCCAGAGCAGTTCAAGCCCAAGCGTCAGCTAGCGGGCTCTGCTGCACTTATCGGTGATTTAGAAAAGGCCAGCACTAAAATTGCTGACTCTGTAATTGAGTCAGTTGCAAGGTCCGGCCAGCGAAATCAACGACAATTGAGTCTGTCAGGCCTTATCCTCTGCCACCGCCTTCACTTTAGCCGTACCGGTGCTGCCGTGCGAAGTCTTGGCATTAACCGATACAACTGGATCGAACAGCGCCAGCGCATCCTCTGCATACTCTTTACTGAAGCTCTGCATCTCTTCTAATGTCAAAGTCGAAAGAGAGACATTTTTCTCGCGGGTGAAAGCCACGAGAGCCGAGACTTCTTCATGGGCTTTTCGAAAAGGCACCGCTTTATTAACGAGATATTCCACTAGATCGGTTGTGATCATATCTGGGTCTGAAGCCGCTTTCAGCGTTGTTGCACTGTTCACAGTCATGCTATTGACTGCCACGGCCATGACGTTCAAGCACCCGCTTAGTTCTTTGCTAACCTTAATTGCTGGGGGTTTTGTCTCCTGCAAATCACGATTATAGCCTAAAGGTAAACCTTTCAGGGTGGAGAGAACATTGATCAATTCACCCATCATCCCGCCAGCCTTACCGCGCACAATCTCAACTGGGTCTGGATTCTTCTTCTGTGGCATCAGACTTGACGCAGTGGTAACCGCGTCGCTGAAAGTGACAAAGCCAAATTCACGAGTTGCCCAAATAACGAATGTCTCAGCCATCTGACTTAAGTGCACCGAACACATCGATGCAGCAAAGACATACTCAGCTACGAAATCACGATCGCTCACAGCATCAATTGAATTATTGAAGCAAGTAGGCATTCCCAAAAGCTTGGCACTCAAATGTGGATCAATTGGAAGACCTGTGCCTGCCTGGGCTCCAGCGCCGAGTGGAGAGACCGCCGTGCGCTTTTCTAAATCGCTGAAGCGACCAAAATCGCGCTCAAGCATTTCCATAAAGGCATGCATGGCATGGGCGAAAAGCACTGGTTGCGCTCTTTGCAAATGTGTATAGCCTGGCATAACGGCCTCGATATTATCGAGAGCGCACTTAGCAATTGCTGACTTGAGCACAGTGATTTGCGTCTTGTGCAAAGCAATTTGACCAAGCACAAATAGCCTCAGATCAAGAGCCACTTGGTCATTTCTACTGCGAGCAGTATGCAGCCGCAAGGCATCTTGGCCAATGAGCAGCTCAAGGCGTTTCTCGACATTCATGTGAACATCTTCGAACACAGGATTGAGCGTAAATTTGCCCTCTTGATACTCGGCTAAAATCGCCTTCAATCCATCAACAATGTTTGTACCCTGGGCCTCCGTGAGGAGACCCTGTTGGCACAACATAGTGGCGTGGGCGATACTACCTTGAATATCAACTTCAACCAAAGCCTCGTCGGCATCAACTGAATTGACAAAGGCAGTAACCGATTGATCAAGCTGTTGCGTGAACGCTTTTCTTAATACTTGCATTTTTCTGGCTCCAGGCAGAGAGTCTAAGACCGTTGATATTGATGAAACCGCCAGAATCAGCGGGGTTGAAGCTCGACATGTTCTCGAAGCTAGTCATCTTTTCGCTGTAGAGAGACTGCTCAGATTTTCTTGCCACAACCATTGAGTTGCCCTTGTAGAGCTTGATTTTGGCCACACCTGTAACGCAGGTTTGTGAGTCTTTGATGAAGTTATGCAGCAGTTGAGTCTCTGGAGCAAACCAGAAACCGTTATAGGTTAGCTCAGCAATTTTGCTCACCAACGACTGCTTCAAGTGAGCCACTTCTTTATCGAGAGTGAGCGATTCCACAGCCTGGTGAGCTTGCAAGAGAATAGTTACACCTGGAGTTTCATACACGCCTCTAGACTTAATGCCAATGAAACGATTCTCGACTAAATCAATACGGCCGACGCCGTGAGCTGCAGCAATTTCATTGGCCTTTTCAACAAGTTCAACTGGCCCTAATTTCTCACCATCAATAGCCACTGGCACACCCTGCTCAAATTCAATTTCAACAAACTGAGCCTTATCTGGAGCTTCTTCAGGGTTCTTAGTCCAGAGATAAATGTGGGCAGGAGCCTCTTGCCATGGGTCTTCTAGAATGCCACCCTCGTAGCTAATGTGCATCAAATTGGCATCCATCGAATAAGGTTTTTCTTTGGTGATTGGCAGAGGAATGCCATGCTTCTCAGCGTAGGCAAACAGGTCTGTACGGCTCTGATACTCCCACTCACGCCAGGGGGCAATCACACCCAACTGTGGAGCCAAAGACTTCACCGCTAGCTCAAAACGCACTTGATCATTACCTTTGCCAGTGGCGCCGTGGGCAATGTAATCACATCCTTCACGCAAGGCTGCTTCAACCATCCCTTTGGCAATACATGGCCGAGCAAGGGATGTGCCCAATAAATAAACGGCCTCATAGACAGCGTTGGCTTGAATTGAAGGGAAGATAAAGTCTTTGACAAACTCAGCCTTGAGGTCATCAATAATGCATTTCTCAGCACCGGTCTTAAGAGCTTTTTCGTGCACAGCGTCGAAGTCTTCTTCTTGACCAACGTTAGCGCAATAGGCCACGACCGGCACATTGTACTTCTCTTTGAGCCAGGTCAAAATGCAGGAAGTATCTAGTCCGCCGGAATAAGCTAGCAAAATTTTCTTCATTGGGTTCTCCCGAGTATCTGTAGGTTAGTGTGAATTTGGGTTTGACTGAATATGGGCTTAGTTATGTAGTCTTTTGTGGTTTCTTCTAAAGAACCAGAGCCAAAATGGCTTTCTGAGCGTGCAATCTATTTTCGGCCTGGTCAAAAACTACTGAGTTTGGACCATCAATAACTTCATCTGTAATCTCTAAACCGCGATGGGCAGGCAGACAATGCATGACAATGGCATCGGGCTTAGCGTGCTTCATCAGCTCGCAATTGAGCTGATAAGGGGCAAAAATCTTTTCTCGCTCTTTGGCCTCAGCCTCTTGCCCCATTGATGTCCACACATCGGTATAGACAGCATCAGCATTGGCGACCGCTTCAGAAGGATCATTTGAAAGAGTTATCTCAGCGCCAGAAATTTTGGCTAGCTCCAATGCTTTCATCCAAATTGAGGCCTGTGGCTCATATTTGTGAGGACAACCCATGGAGAAATCAACACCAAGAGTAGCCGCTAAGAGCAAAAGAGAATTCGATACATTGTTGGAATCACCGACATAGGCCAGTTTTATGTCTTTAATTCCTTTGTGCTCGATCAGTGTTTGGAAATCAGCCAGGGCCTGGCAAGGATGCTCTTTATCAGATAAGCCATTAATGACCGGAACATTAGCATTGGCTGCCAGAGCCACAACTGTCGAATGCTCAAAAGTGCGAGCCATAACTCCATCAACCCAGCGCTCAAGGTTCTTGCCCACATCGGCAATTGTCTCGCGCTCACCAAGCTTGGTTTCAATATTGATGGCATGACCACCTAACTGGGTCATTCCAGCCTCAAATGTCACTCTAGTGCGCAATGAAGGCTTCTCGAACAGCATGGTCAAAGTTTGACCTTTAGCAAAAAGGGTCTGGGTGGCGTCAAACTTATTTGCCTTGAGCTTAGCTGCCACATCAAGAATCAACAGTAACTCCGTAGCACTAAGCTGCTCAATACCAATAATGTCTTTGCCGCGCATACTGTGCTCATCGAGGACAAAAGCCAGAGGAGAAACGCCCTCGGGATTAGCCATGCGCTGTGGCTTGCCAGATTTAGCAATTACTTTTGCTGTATTAATCTCGTTTTGAGCAGTTAGGGTCATTAGTCTTTCCTTTTACAGTGGGTTGAGCGGTTGGGCTATGGGCAAACTATTGATAGGCTATAGCGAAAAAAAATCCCCGGGTGATTAACCCAGGGATGACAGTCTTGTTGCGCTTATTAGCTTATTAGCTATGCAAGTCGATGCCCCGGGTTCGGTGAGAACTCGCGGCGGCGTCGGTCAGCGGCGTTAGCTATAAGAGTAGTAGAAGCAAGTAAAAGCATTTCTGCGGTTGCATTCCAAAGCGGTAACTTGTTGAAGGTTAACGGCGAGCTTCTACTTTGTCAACGATTTTTTTCTTCAATCGCCATTTATGTTGCGAAATAAATAGTGACCTGTAAAATCATCGCTGTAGATGAGTCAAGGTCAACCTCTCCTTTGTATTTCGAGGAAGGTCAGGTTTTTGATGAGTCAATGCGGCCCACAAGAGGGAAGATTTTTTGCAAAAAATCTTCCCTCTTTGAAAAAGTCCAACACGAAGGATTACGGCGACTGAAACTGAAAGCGCAAAAAACAACACTAGCTAAGGCGCGCGCAACCTAAGGCAAATTCAAATCAGAGTCAGCCACCCAATTGCCATGAAAACCGAAAGGCACTCGCACAGGCAGATGAATAGTGGCAACAGGAGCGGCTTCGAAATCTTGCGCGTCTAAAATCACGACATCAGTTCTATTAGTATTCTGATCGTAAACATAAGACAAAAGCCAGCCTTCGTCTTCGGCGACAGCGTTTGCCTTGGCCACAAAAACCAGCTCCATCGTCGCTCTACCTGAACCAAAGTCATGAGTCAGAGTTTCGCCACTGATCAAATCATGCTTGTAGGCAGAGCCAAAC
>LNEX01000167.1 GCA_001464165.1 bacterium Ga0077546 | reverse complement strand
TGCCGTAGAGGCTGTGTTTTGTGAGCATATAATTTCGGCCGTCAATTGCCCGTCGCTTCTGTGGGCTCCTGAATTTTTTGCCAATAGCATTGAGCGCATTATTCTTTGTTTCGGTACGGCTGCCTTTTTGGTGTTTTTATCTTCTCTTGTCTCTGGGCTAAAGGATCTGGCATTGCTAGCTGGTTTTGCTTTTATGTTTTTGTTGTACAGTGCCTTTGCTCATACGGTTTATCAAATGGCGAGCTTTGTGCATTTAGACCATGAATATGTCCTTCACTTCGGACGCATTATTGAGAGTCTCTTTATAGCAATATTGTTTCCCTATGTACCGATGTCGGTATTCTTGTCGGGCAGTTACTTTGCATACGGTCCGCTTATTGCGCTTTTCACTCTAATAACTTGTTGTCTGTCATGTTCGATTTGGGTGCTTACTCATCGGGAGTTTTCATATGCAGCCGACTAAATCAAAAAGCACTAGATACCAGCCCAAAGGGCTTTATATTACTGCTGCAGCACTGTTAACTATCTCTGCTGCCTTTAGTGTAAGTGATCAGTTCGCTGACGAATGGCTTGACTCATTCACTAATGGTCTTAGGGGGCCTAGCCCGATACAGTGGCGTGATCGAGACGCTGCCCTGGGAGAAGCGAAGCGCACTAAAAAGCCGATCTTGTATGCCTTTTTAGCTAGGCATGACAATGCATCTTTACAAATGTACGGCGACGGCTTTCATGATCAAAAAGTGGCTGACCTTATTAATCAGGGCTTTATCCCTGTGCGAGTTGATTTCAATTCGCGCGATTACGTTCACAAGTCGAAGCTTTATACGCAACTGCATAATCAGTATGGTTACTCCGCTACCTGCGAGTTGCTTACTGTGCCAGCGCATATGACTGATATGTCATCGAGTGATCTTGAATCTAGTGCCAATCTTAGTGAGGCGTGCATAGATAATACCGCCGGGCTCGAGCGAGGAGACCGCTACAATCAAAGCTACAATAGTCGTTATCGTCGCGGCTATGTTCGGTCTGATGGTCTGGGCTTCACTAACAATTCACCTAAGTTTATCGGATTTACAAACAAACGCGATTTGCTTGATTATCTCTACGGCGCACAGCACTGGCATCGCCTGCCGCCAACCAAAGGAAAGGTAGCTTGGTTGCCACTGTCTGTGGCCTCAGCTCCGCTGACAAGCAAGCCCCGCCTGATTGCGTTTGTTGACAATGCAGGCACGGCCAGCGATAACATGCGTTTAGATACATTTTGGAATGCCCGAGACTATAAACTAATAAATCAAGAGTTCGAACCGGTTTTAGTTGAGTTTCGCCATGGCGATACTGCATTTAATAAGCCACTGGAGAAACTTAAAGAGAAATACGGCATAGTAACTTTGCCTGCTCTGGTAATTGACAGTAGTAATTTTGCGGACCCGATTGTTCAGTTTGGAAATTCTAATAGTGGAAGCACCCATGAATTTCTTAAATCAGCAGTTAAGAAGGCCGCAACAAAGCTGTAAACTAGTCAGTGTTAGCTTCCCTTCAGTAAGGATCATTAATGGCGCTCACCACCGGCCACAAGACGATTGATGTAGACGGCAAAATCTTGCATATACCTGAAGGCATTAACTACAGCTGTGCTGGCTGTGGACGTTGCTGCAATGGTGTGGCTGTACCCATGACTCAAGAAGATTATGAGCGTGTCTCTGCCATTGATTGGAGTCGGCAGTTCAGAATGCTCAGTGCTAAAGAGAATGATAGCTCTACTTATACTCATGCCATCAGGCCAACTGATGATGGACATTGCCCTTTCTTGATCAATAAACTTTGCCATATTCATGCCACTCGCGGCGAACACGTCAAACCTCTAATTTGTGGACTTTTCCCCTATTCCTTTAACAGCACTCCCTCTGGAGTTTATCTCACTGTAAGTTTTCGCAGTAACGCAGTGCTAGGTAATGCAGGAACGCCATTAACCGAACAGATTGATACTCTCAAAGAAAAGTTCGCTGTTTACAACACTCTCTACAATGCACGGTCAGTAATCTGGGATGCAGTCAAGCTTACGGTAGATAAACCAATTAGCTGGGAGCAATATCTTGACTACGAGCAAGGAATTTTGGCGGCTCTTATCCGTGAAGACCTTTCTTTGAAAGAGAAGATTTTTGCAGCATCAGACTCGCTGTTTAAAGACATAAAAAAACCGCCTATGCCAGATACTATCGCACCGCCTAAGGGCTTAGATAAGAAGTTCTTGGCTGGGTTATTTGCTTTGTATTTTCCCAATGATCCCAAGTATCTCAATAAAGATGTGGTCTTCAATGGCATATCGTTTGCCCTTGACTTAGCTTTGAAATCACCGAAGTTCAAAGTCGTAAACCGGTCATACAGTTTTGAAGAGCTGACTAATTTCCCGTGGCCAGAACGTCGGTCTAGCGACAGTTCTAAAGGAAGTTCTAACGGAGATTCTAAAGAAGATTCTGAGAGCAGACAAATTGACGATCTTCTAACTCGTTTCTTGTACTCACGAA
>LNEX01000166.1 GCA_001464165.1 bacterium Ga0077546 | reverse complement strand
ATACCCAATATACAAACAAACACCTGGCCACTTTCAATGCTCGGAATATCTCCAAGGATGAATATTTGACCAGGTTGAATGCTGCTTTGGCTCTCGATTGTCGCTTCGATTGAAGGCTAGATTGCTATTTATTTGCCAACCATTTTCTTCATGCCGTTGCCCATAGCTTTGAAGCCAGCGGCGAGGCCATGACCAATTTTTCGTGGTGCCCACATGATGCCATTGCCTACTGCTTTGGCGCCTGACACTAGTTTGTTGTCATCAGCTGCAAAGGCAGCATTGCTAGAAGCGATCACTGCCACTAACGACATTGCTGCTACTAAAGTTACTGTTTTGGATCTCATTTTTATTTCCCCGGGTGATAAGGCTGAGGGCCATTTTGCCATCATTTATCAGATTTGTAAAATAGTAGTGTTTTCACCACAATCGGAAGCGACTGCGTATTGGGGTCCGAGGAAGTCGATACGGGCTTGCCAATATCAATATAGTCGCCCTCTGCTACATTGATTCCGTCTACTGTGATTATTCTCTTATTTGTTAGCAGGCCTTTTAGAATCAAATTTAAGGCCATTGCTATGTCCGCTTCTGACACGAGAACGTAAGGCTCGCAGGCTCTAGCATCAAGAAAAATTTGGGCTAATTCAATGGCTAGTTGTTTGAGAAAGGTAAATGAAAGCATTTCGCCTTTAACCCCCGTCAGCACAAGGGCAGCTGGAGACGTTTGCCAGTGGTGCTCACGTTGTTGCATCTGTCTTTCTATTTCTGTAGCCAATGAGTTGCTTCTTGTGGCATCAACTTTGATTAGTTTGAGATTGCGCAAGGGTAAGTTTTCTAGCGCAAATCCTATAGTTGATCCACTTAATTGCAGTGTGTGAAGTCCAGCTCCAATAACAGTTGCTCGAATGGCTCTGGGCGCGATTTTGTATGTAATGTTTTGCTTTTTTAGCTCGGCACTAAGTGCTTGAGCTAAGAACACTCCAAGATCGTTAAACTTGGTGAAATCTTCTTCGCCAAATACGCTTGCTACTCCACCGCTCAACCAGATTTCGTCAATCTTTTTCATTGCATGGCTTTGATAATCGCTTAGTGAAGTTGTGAGCATTAGCTCTGCATAAGGGGTTTGACCGGCTGCAGTGAGCAAAATTGTTTTGGCTAATTCTTGCGCCAAGTGCTTCACTACGCTAATTTCGATAGTTGCGTCCGCCTTAATTTGTGACCATTGATTGTTGCCTTTAATCACAATAAGAGCGCTATCACTGACGGCACTGATGATCTTTGCCTTCCAATCTAGCTGCAACATTCTGCCACCGACATTGAGGCAGGCCGTCTCGATAATTTTGCCTTGAGCCACTAAGGCATAATTGCTGGTACCACCGCCGATATCTATATTCAGAATGGTCAAACCGGTCTTTTGTGAATAGTCTACGGCTTGAGAACCCCGCGCGGCGAGTGCGCTTTCAAGATGTGGGCCAGCGCTTTCGACAACAAAGCCTCCGGCTAGTTCTGCTAGCTGTGCACTAACTGCTTCGGCATTTCGTGCTCGCGCTGATTGCCCTGTAATTATTAAAGCTCCTGTGTCTATATCCCCTTTTTTTAGACCAATTGTCTGATAGGCTCCTTCAATCAACGCGGCCGTTTGCTCTGCCGCAATTTCGCCAGAGGCAGTGAGAGGTGTGAGAAATACTTCGCTCTCGTAAACAATTTCGCGATTGGTGATAGCTAGATTGGGCGCGGCATTAACCAGTGAATCATTGGCAAAGGTCAGCTTTGTCACGACCAAATGCGATGTTGTGGTGCCGATGTCTATACCGACACTTATAAGTGCGTTGCTCATTGCCTTTTAGCCTAGCTTCTGCAATTTTACGCCCGATACTTTTTTGTCGAGAATGCGTTCAATTGTTTTCACTATGAAAGCTCCTGCCTCTGTTGGAGGTGTACCGCCTTTGTGAATATTGGAGACTACAGTGCGATCTGAGCTAACTGTTTGCGGGCCTGGGTTGTAGGTTATGTATGCAGATAG
>LNEX01000165.1 GCA_001464165.1 bacterium Ga0077546 | reverse complement strand
AGGCCAAAAATTGAATGGCCTTTGCCAAAGCCACTCTTTTTTAAGCCACCCCAGGGTAGCTGTGGGGTGGCGTGAGAAAAGAGACAGTCGTTAATTAGTACTGTGCCTACGGTGAGATCTCGGGCAACACATTCTGCTCTATTGAGCTTGCCGGCCCAGACAGTTGCGGTCAATCCATACTCGCTATCGTTTGCTAGTTCAACTGCTTGATCTTCGCTATCGACAATCATAATTGGCATGATTGGGCCAAAAGTTTCCTCCTTCATGATTCTCATGGTGTGGTCGCCACCAGCGAGCACTGTCGGTTCAAAGAAATAGCCGCCCAGATCGCTTCTTTCTTTGCCGCCAGTGAGGCAGCGGGCACCAGCGGCCACGGCTTCGGTAACATGCTCAATTACGCGGTCAAGTTGCCCTTGATCTATTAGGGGGCCAACATCGGTTAGTGGGTCAGTGGCTGGTCCTAGCTTTAGTTTTCCGGCTAGAGTGGTGAGCGTTTCAACCAGCTTATCTGAGTTCTTGCCCTTAACTATGTACACTCTTTCAACTGAGGCACAGGCTTGGCCGGCGTTGGTAAAGGCGCCCCACAAAAGGCCTCTGGCTGTCCATTCCACTGGAGCATCGGGTAATACAATGGCCGCATCTTTGCCGCCCAGTTCTAGCGTTACTGGTGTGAGGCGTTCTGAAGCTTGGGCCATGACGGCCTTGCCACCTTCAACTGATCCCGTAAAAATCAATTTTGAGAGATTGGCTTTGCTCAGTAGTTTGCCACTGCTACCGCCCCCGGTGATTATCTGTATGACACCATCAGGAAAGCCAGCTTCGGTAAAAAGCTCGCCAATTTTGATGCCGACTAGGGGCGACTTTTCTGATGGCTTGAGCACCACGGTATTGCCTAGCATAATGGCCATGAGAGCTGTCATGGTAGGGATGGCAAAGGGATAATTCCAGGGGGAAATGATACCAATTACACCCAAAGGTTCAAAGGCAATGATACTTTGCTTGCTTGATAGAAGTGGATTAGTAAGTGCTACCGGCTGATCTGCCAGTAACCTTTCAGAATTTTCAGCCAGCCACACACACGTATCTAAGGGACCACAAAGTTCTGATAGGTATGCTTCTGGTAAAGGTTTACCTACTTCTTCGCTGATTAGGTTGGCCAATTCATCGGCTTTACTGGCAAGCAATTGGCGAAATTTCATCATTAATTTGGCGCGCTTACTAAACGACGTTAGTTGCCAGTTTTCAAAAGTTTTCCAGGCCTTGTCTACAGCGGCTTCAACTTCGACTTCGCCCATCTGGGGAAAACGGCCAATTGACTGCTTTGTGGCGGGGTTGATAGATTCAAAAGTATTTGCTGCTTCTAGTTTGCTTACAACCATTTCATTGCCTTAGTCAGTTTTAGTTTTTAGTATGGGCTATTTTTTGTTTAGTGTATCTTTTGCTATCTGTTTGTCAGGGCCGGTTAGGCCGTTGTCTAGGCTTCGTTTGAAGAGCTTTTGTGCTTCTTCTATATTGCCGGTCTTTAGTTTGATGTTGGCTAAGGCAAAAGCAGCTTGAGGGTTGGTATCGCCTTCGCTAAGTGCCTTTGTCAAAAGCTCTTCTGCTTTTGACTGGTCAGCTTTTGCCAATATTATGCCCAGCCGGCTCAAAGCTTCGATGTCTCCAGGGGCTAGTGCTAGGGCTTTTTCTAGTGCTTCTTGCTCAGCACCGCTATTGCCTTCTTTTTCGTCAAGAGCTGCTAGAGCTAATTCTACTTCTTCGTCGTGGCTAGCGTTTTGGGCTTTGGCAAAATAGCTTTTGGCATCGCCAAGTTTTCCTTCTGTCAATGCCAGGCGACCAAGGGCTAAATCGATAGCGCCTTTGCTTTGGTCGTTGTCGCTCAGGTTTTGGTTGAGGCGCAACACGTCAGTCTTTAAGGCGGCCAAATTGCTCTTATCTAAATCGTCTTGTTTCAGTCGACAGGTTAACTCCAGGGCTAGAGCTTGGGGTAACAGTCCTGATATCTTGCGCAACTCGCGAGCCTGGCTGGTGGCCTCAATTACATCCCCTTGTTTTAAATTGATTTTGGCCGCTATGAGCTGTGCGGGGAAAAGGCTTTTGTCTTTGGCTGCTGCGCTGTTGAGGGCCGATAGTGCTTTCTTGTAGTCGCCGTCTTTGTAGGCAAGATAGCCCATGGCAAAAGTAGCAAGAGGTTCAGTTGAGTTCAGGTCGTTTAACTTGGCAATGGTTTGCCGAGCAGCAGCTAAATCTCCTGAACTTAAATAGCACAGGGCTTCAAGTGGCAAGGCTTGAGGATTAGACTGGGCACTGTTTTTCTTGTTAGGTTTCAGTGCCGCTAGAGCGGCTTGGGTATTGCCGGCCAAATATTGACTCAAGCATTGTTTGAATGCCGCGCCCTTTGACTGCGGATATTGTTCGAGCACGCGGCTAAAGCACGCATTGGCTTCGTCGTAATAGCCCATGTTTAGAGCTTCTTCTCCCAGGCCAAGTAAACCTTCAGTGGGTATTTCAGAACCACCTAAAAATTGTTTGAATTGATTGCGTACGCCGTTTATATTGCCAGCAGAATTCATGCTACTTATGGTTCTGGTGCGGGCGTAGCGCGCTGAGGGGCTTAAGGTTGCGGCTTTGGCCGCGGCATTCTTAGCTTTATCTGGTTCGTTTAAACTGCCGTATAGTTCAGAAAGGGCGAGCCAGGCATCATGATTGGCTGGGTCAAGGGCCACTACTGCTTCAAATTCTTCTGCTGCTGCGTTCTGGTCGCCCATTGTCAGTAGAGTCATGCCCGCCTGCAAATGGGCCAGCATTGAATCGGGAGCTATGGCCGTGGCTGCGCGCGCTACTTCTAAAGCTTCTCCTTTTGTATCTGGTAGGCGGGTCAAAATGGTGTTGAGCAGAAGATGTATCTGCAAGTTGTTTGGGCATTTGGGCAACCACTGACGCAAGTAATTGGCTGCTTCTAAAGTGTTGCCTCTAGCAAAGAGACCCGAAGCCTTAGAGAGGCAGCCCGGGCAGCCAGCATCATCGGGCACTTTAGCTCTTGGCGAACTTGAGTGGCTTGATTTATCGCGTGCCAATGCCGATTGATTGTCTAACTGACAAGGGGCTAAGGCTAGGCCAGCGCCCAAAAGGGCGATTTTGAGGCGGCTAGAGAAAGTAAAATAGTTAGTCACCGCTATAGCATAGCTTAATTGGATCGCTATACTGAAAAGATAGTGTTTGCAGGAAGTAAAGCAGTTGAATCTTATGGGCGTAAAGAAAACTGATGCAGTAAAACGAGCCATCTGTTTCTTTGCGGTAGCTGTTCTGTCTTCTAATTTTTGCCCTGCTGTTATGGCGGCCAATGGCAGTAACACAAGTGGTAATAATAGTAATAGTGCCGCACTTGAACGGGCCAATCAAGCTTATCTGGCACGCAAGTACAATGATGCTTCGGGTCTGGTTACGCGCATAATTTTAAAAGATGGCGAGAGTGCTGCTGCGCTCAATTTGCTTGGCAAAATTTATCATCGTCAGAACAAACTTGACGAGGCGATTTCGCAATATCAGAAAGCACTCAAGCTTGATAAAAACTTCACTGAAGCCCGCTTTGATTTGGGTGTGGCTCTCTTTGATCAAGGTCAGTATGCCCCAGCGGCAAAAGAGTTTGAAGCTGCCTTGCAAGCTGGTGCTAATAGCGAATATCAATACAATTTAGCCATTTCATTAGAGCGATTGGGGCAACTTCGGCCTGCCACTGAGGGCTACGAGAAGGCCATTCAACTTGATGAAAAGAACGCCGCAGCGCACTATAGCTTGGCTAGACTTTTAGCGGCCGCTGAAGAAAATGACCGTGCCATACAAGAGTATCGCCTGGCCATTGCTGCTCAGCCAGATTTTCCTGAGGCTCATAATAATCTTGGCGTGGTCTACAGTAATCTCGGCAAATATCCTGAAGCAATAGCTTGTTTTCAGCAGGCCTTAAAGATCAATCCTGATTGCTCGGAAGCCCAGCGAAATCTAGGCTACGCCCAAGCGCATACTAGTTTAGGTGTGACCTATCTTAGTCAGGGTGATAGCAAAAAGGCCCAAGATGAGTTTCGCAAAGCTTTGCGTATCGACTCGCACTACGCTGATGCTCACTATAATCTTGCTCTGCTTTTGCAGAAGCAAGGGCAACTGCAAGAGGCAGTTGGGCACTACCAAGAAGCAATAAAGTATGATCCCAGTTCTGCTGCTGCGCACAACAATTTGGGTGTGGCTTTGATGCAAATGGGCAATAAGCAGCAGGCTGAATCAGAGTATAAAGAAGCGCTTAGGCTCAAAGCCGATTTCAAAGATGCAAAACTAAATTTGGATGAATTGCAGAAGAACTGAGAAGATAAATATATCTTGCCCGATTGGGCATAATGAGGCAGTACCCGCCAGGGAAAGCCTAGATTTTAGATAAAGCGAAAGACCAGGGTGACCGGCAAGAAGCTAAGGAAGCAAAAGCGGCACCAGAAGTGCAGCGTAGCGGAGTTATTGGAGACACTGGCAATCAAGCCAGGTGGAACCGAGCGCAGCAAGCGCACTACCTTGGCCAGGATGAGTCAGCGACAGATTTGTTTAGAAAGTCAGGCGACACGCCCAGCAGCACCAGTAAATTTACTATTGATGGATTGGAAGAAGAGTCTCCGAGTATAGCCTATGACATGAGAGACCTGCAAAAGGATCTAAAAACGGTTGGGAATAGTATTGAGTCCTCGAAGCATGCCCTTGGTAGTTTTGAGATTCCAGCAAAGCTAGAGCCGTTTAATGCTGTCTATCCCCATCGGGGAAATCAGGACGCTTATATTTCGTATCCGGCATGTAAGGCTGCAAATGCAGAGTTTCCCGAGTTAGCTAAGCTAATTGGTGATGGTAAGAATCAGATAGATAGGCATCTGATTGCGGCCACTATTCGCTTGGAGCAAGAGTTTTACAAACAAGGTTTCGATACAGGACCAGATAAACAGATTCAAGAGAGTGGGCGAGTTGAAGGCCTTAAGGACACTGCATCAATTGGACCAGCCCAAATGCAGATCCGGCATATAGACAGATTAGTAAAAGAGTTTCCATTGCAGCTTGGAGAGTTTTCAAAAGACCCTCTGAGAGCCGCTTTAAAACCAGAGTGCGCACCGCGCTTTGTCGCAGGATATTTTGCAGATGTCATTCAACACATCCAGAAGGGAACCAAGCCGGACTACATAGGTGGGATCGATTGGGGCGGAGTCAAGAAATACTGGGCCGAAGGCAATTTTAACGATGCTTTGATCTACGCATACAATCCTACTAAAGACCACATTGATAGCGTGAATAGGCATATAAAAATCATTCGTCAGAAGCTTTGATGAATTTTTTGTCCATCCAACGAAGAAGGAAGAAACCAATCAGAAACCCAGATAGCGGAAATATGAGCAGCCATGTGATAAATGGACCGTAAGAATTCAAAAAATCACCGCCGACTGAAGCATCTCTGAACATGCCGTACCACCAACCTTGTGAAAAAAATGGTTCCCAGCCGCCAAATAGAAAGACACCGGCAATACCACCAAGGAACCAGATCCATTTTCTAGGTTTTTTGCTTGGTTGAGGTGGTGAGGTCATGCGGTCTCCCTGTTGACTGCAGAATCATGAGGGTTGATGTTCTGATTATACTCGGCACGAATTGTCACTTTGCTCGATAAATTTGCCATCTACTAGTTTAGGCCGACAAAGTTCTCTTTCAACTCGTCAATTGAAACTGGATAGCTTACTGTTTTGACGAATTTAGGCACTTTAGTAGACTGCTGGCTAGTTTTGCTGCTTTTTCTACTGATTGACTCACCTTCGGCCACAATGGTTATATAGCGCTTTAGTTGCGACTTTTGCCGGGCCAATCTTTTGGCGAATTCTCTAAGAGGTGTTGCTTCTACTAGTAACTCTGGATCTGCTAGTGGCAAAACAGTGCTACTGCCGGTAGTGTCTTTGAAGACGGTTGTTACTCCTTTTTTGTCGGCGGTAAAGGCAGAAACTTTGATGCTAGAACAGTTAGCCAGTGGCGAATCAGCGAACTGATTTTTTCCCACAGCTTGTAGCAGGCTGCCACTTACGTAGGCAATGCGGTCGCCATAATGGGGCTTGATATTAGGGCGTTTTTGTAGATAGTTTTTTAAATATTCATTCAATTTGAGATCGGTATATTTGATATTTTTGGCATCAGGAAATTGATAGCCTTCCCCACCTTTGAATGAATAGTCGGTCATGCCAATACGGTAAGTCGACTGTGGTTCTAGTTCTTGCCAGGCTTTATTTTTCTCAGCTAGAGCAAAGACGATGCGATCACCACTTTTCCGTTCTGAGTCGTAGGCAAATTTGAGGCCATGCACATCTAAAAACTTGCCGCCGGTTGCTCCATCTACGCTATGTTCGAGAGTTTTTCTCAGGCGATCACCACTAACATCAGCAAACACCAAGTGATTGTCGAAGGGCAGTAGTTCTTCGACCTTTTCTAAGTTAATGGCACCTTTTTCAATGCGAGAGCGAATGCCCCCTCTATTTTCTAGTGTAATTTCAGCGTTATCCGAAATTCCGGCTTCGTAGAACGAGTCACAAATGAGATCGCCTAAAGCTGAGTCTGTTTTCATGGCGCGGAAGTTGTTATCGAAATCGTGGCTAGCATGGCTCAATACTGTGTCTTTTAAGGTTTGCAGCGGTTGCCCCTTCAGAGCCAGATAGTCTTTAATGTCTTTGTCTTCGCTGATTTCTTCAGTGATATGAAAGAGCTTATAGCGAGTTTCTTTGCTGTTGACCAAACCTTTTTTGTCGAAGGCTAGGTCGAGCCTGCCGAGATTGCGGCCATAGCTGCCGGTTTGCACAATCATTGTTTGGCTACCGTCTTGGTGCTCGACTATTACCGGTTTATCTAGGCGTGTATGGCTGTGGCCGCCAATGATGGCATCAACTTGTGGTATCTCGCGGGCGAGAATTTTATCGACTTCAAGGCCGCAGTGCGTTACTAAAATTATTTTGTCTACGCCTTGGTTTGCTACCCGCTCAACTTCTTCTCTAATTGGTCCGAGCCAATTTATGCTTCTAGATTTTTCGCTGCTGTCTCGTTGCAGAACCACGCCGTCACGGCTCAGTGAAAGTGTTTCGATGTCGGGTGTTATGGCGCCAACAAAGGCAACCTTTTGACCGTCAATAGTCTTGATTACTGATGGTTTGAGCAGTTTCTTTAGCTGTGGTAGAGCGTCAGCGTTTAAATTGCAGTTGAGAATATCAAACTTGGCTTTTTCTAGTTGCTTTGCGAGGTTGATAGCGCCAGCATCAAATTCGTGATTGCCAATGGTGTAAAAGTCGTAGCCAATCATGTTGAGCATGGCTACTTCTACTTCACCTTGATAGTAGGTGAAAAAGGGAGTGCCTTGAAAAATGTCGCCAGCATCGGCTACCACGACATTTTTGTTCTCTCTGCGCAATTGTCTGATTAAATGACCTAAGCGGGCCATTCCGCCAACCAATTTCCCCCTCCGATCTTAGGGTGAAGTTGGTGTTTTTATCAGCCAGTGCCTGTGGTAGAGAGGCTATGAGGAGAGCACATATGAATGCGGCAAAAATTGCCAGAATTAGTGGGAGACGCCAATTTATAGGGCGCTGTTCGCTTTTGCTGGTTTTATCTGTTTCTGCCATGCTCTTGCCCCAGTTAATTCTGCTCTTTGTTCACTGTTCTTCTGTATACGCTCAATCGGGCCAAAAAGTTCGAAGCATAAGCTGTGAGTTTGTACCCGAGGATCAATGCCCAGTAGATATGGCCTCAGTGCGCTGTGAGCTCGATCTTGATCCTTTTGATGCACCAATGTCATCGCGCATATATGCAGATTACAAGAATACTAGCCAACGTTCTATATCAGCGGTCAAATTTAGAATTCGCTTTGTCGACGCTGAGGGCGTTGAAAGGGGTACCTTTCACGCAGTTGACAGCGCTTACGTAGCTGCTGGTGGAGTTAAAGGCCATAAATGGAAGCGAGATTTCACTCTAGATCCTAGGGTGGTGGCAATGAAGGTGCGGGTTTTGCAAGTCAAGTATGCCGAGGGGGGCGACTGGCAAAGTGTAAAAATGCAAGAACTGGCTCAGCCGAGTGCTGCAGCGCCCACTGGTGGAAGTTCTTCCGCTACTAGTCCAGAGCCTGGGCCGTAATAGCCATTTCTGAGATTACAGCATCTGATAAAGGTATATACGCCGGGCTGAAAATATTCTTGTATGCAGCCAGCTAGCGGCTTCTTGCACCTCTTGTGCACCTCCTCGATATGGGGCGGTGATGTATTGTATATCCACTGCTAAAAATTGAATATTTCTCTCTATGGGAGGTTCGGATATGGCTCACGCCCGGGAGCCGATCACGACGATCCTTGCCATGGTTGTTGTTGCGATTGCATGTTTTGTAGTCGCTAAGGCAACCTGGCAGGTACTGCTTCTTGCTTTTGTCGTTGTGTGTTTCGGTTGTTGTCTCTACAAATTGATTGAAAAAGATACTCGTTCATCAAGGGAGTTTACCCGCTAAGACCGTTTGCTGATTGCGATCTTTTACTTCTTGAAAGTACTAATAAATGAGCCTTCTAAGTAATTAGGAGGCTCGTTTTTTTGCCCTTCAGGTTGGTATAACCTAGTTAGAATGGAGTTTGTAACTTTTAGAGGCGGTGGCGTATAAATGGAGCCTGGATCAAGCGGTGAGATACTCATTGTCGATGACGATCAGGCCTTCCGAGCCTTTGTCTCGGCTCTGCTGGGCCGCCGTGGCTTTAAGGTCTGGGAAGCCCGTTGTGTGCGAGACGCTGAGCAAATTCTGGCCGCCTCCAAACCAAGGCTGATCATTGTTGACTACTTGCTTCCTGATATGGACGGCGTTACTTGGATTGGCAAGCTGCGAGATTCTGGCAACGACACTCCTATTGCCTTTATTTCTGGTCATTGGTGTGATCGCAGTACTTTCAATTGGTTGCGCAACATTCTCAAAGTTTCACTGGTTTTGCAAAAGCCGGTTTTGCCAGAGATATTTGTTGAGGTAATCGACAGTATTTTGCCTCAGGCCAACTACCAGGCTCCTGAGACTGAATATTTAGACCATTCTTCTGGTCAGTTCCCCGGTCGGCCAATAAGTCGCGTTTCAATGATCGATGTTGAGTGTGAGAACATTCGCAATGAGTATCCCAACAGTGATTTGGCAAAAGCTGAACTAGCCAGGTTAGGAAATCTCGAATCTCAGCCCGAGTCGGTGCTTTTCAACAAACTGAATCAGCTGCGAAAAATGTTAGAAGTAGAAGAGACAATCAATGTGGCTAGAGCCAGTTATATTGTTGAGCTTAAGACTACGTGGACAAATTTGACCGCTCTTTTACGTAGTATCAAAGACGACCCTCTTGCTGCTCGCCACGTTGAAGACGTGTTAGCAATAACCCATAGAATAAAGGGCACCGCTGGTTCCTTTCAGCTCGTGACTATTGCTAAGTGTTCCGAAAGACTGGAGAATATTACTAAGGCTTATGATCCAAGGGCGTCTGAGACCGAGAGTGAGATTATTTGGTCTGAGGTTTTTCGCATTCTCGCCGATGGCGAGTTGGCATTAATTGATGCTGAGCAGAAGTACGGTGCACCAGCTCCTGAAGCTGAACAGTATCGAGCTCGTTTCTTGGTTCTTGCTGACAAGAGCGAAGCGAGCAAGCTCGGAGCTTTTCAGAAGATGGCAGAGCTTTCTTTCTCTTCCAGTCATGCCTCGGTACTAACGGCTCTTAGTCGTGGTACTTTTGATGCAGTACTTGTGGCAGAACCTTTTGCTAGCGACCCCGATCTTTTTTCCTTTTGTCGCGATATGCGATTAGCTGCAAGCAATCCGGCAATGCCACTGCTGATGGTGTCTGATTTGCAGTCGCATGGGCCAGCCAATAAGAATCTTGTGCCTGCCAAAATTAGCTACGCTGGCTTCTCTGAAGTGTTGTCACTTGAGCCTTCTTTAGACGAGTTAAATGAGGCAGTCATTGAGGTTACCGATCTCTCCTTCAAGAGTAAACCAAAGGTGCTCGTGGTTGATGACGATAGCGCCTTGACCGATTTCATATCTCGTATTTTGAGTATAGAGGGCTTCAATGTTGAAACTTTGAACGAGCCTATTCGTATTATTGACGCCCTTGATCTCTGTCAGCCTGAAGTAGTTGTACTCGATGTGATTATGCCTGGCTTGAGTGGCTATGATGTTTGCCGTGAGATTCGCAATCACGAGCGCTGGCGCAGCCTCTCTGTGCTGTTTCTCACCGCTAAGAGCAATCAAGAAGGAAGAGCTTTAGCTTTTCGTGCGGGCGGTGATGACTTGATTGCCAAGCCTGTACTTAAAGAAGAGCTAATTGCTCGGGTTACTTCTTACGCTGAACGCACGCGCCTTCGTCGCGATCAGCTTGACCGGGATCAACTTACTCATCTGCTTTCCCGTGAAGGATTCTTCGCTGAAGCTGAGCCACGTATGAAAGAATGTATTTCTATTGAGTTGCCTTTTACTATGGCTTTAGTTAATGTCGATGGTTTCGACAAAATTGATAAGAACTTTGGCATGGCCGCCGCTGAGTCGGTGATCTTTTCGCTAGGAGCATTGATTCGCGGCCGTTTTGAACCGTCTGTGATTAAGGCCCGTTGGGCTGAGCGGGTGTTTGCCTTGGCTTTTCCTGACTTAAGTACAGACCAAGCGCAAGAGCTAGTTGAATTGCTTGACCAAGAGTTTTCGGAAGTCGAATTTACAACTGACGACGAGAGAAGCTTTAGAGTGTCGTTAACAGCAGGCTTTGCTAGTGCGCCAGAACAAGGTATTCAGTTTAGTCAAGTGCGTGACCTGTGTGTTCAGAATCTGATTGCCGCGGTGCAGGAGAAGGTTACACCATGAGACTTTGCCGATTTTTATGAAAGCCGATGAATAGAAGTGTGAAAAACGGTTGGCAAGTTGATAGAAAAGGGCTCATTGTCGCTCTACTGCTTATGGTCATGACTTTTGTTGCGGCATCAGCAATAGCCTTTCAACAGCAATTTTCAATGATTTCTTATCGCAAACTTGTGATTGAGAGCTATCATTTTTCTGCTCTTTTAGATTCGCTGTGCTCGTTGTTGCAAGATGCTGAGAGGGGACAAGCCGATTTTCTTAAAAGTGGCGATCGGCACCAGCTGACCTATTTGGCAAGAGCCGAGAATGAGCTTGAACCGGCTATTGCTGAGATTTTGCAAACCCCCGCTCTTAGTGCCGTCTCAATGAGCTTGCTTTGGTGAATGCTACTTTAGACCAACCATTGCCGATGGAGAACATGGAGCGGATTCGCACGATTGTAGATGAAATTAAAGCTCAGCAGAGCACCAATAGAAAGCTTTTAGTAGAACAGCTGCGCGAATTTACCGAAAGCTCTACCGTTACTCTGACTGTCGTATTTGCCTTTGCTATTTTCGCACTTTTAGCTTGTGGCGCAGTTGTGATAAAACTGTTTATAAGCAATTCAAAAATTACCGAGAAATCTAGAATTGATGCTCTCGATGCGGCCCGTGCTCGCGATCGCTTGAGCAATGTCTTTTCTAGTATGGATGAAGGCCTGCTTCTGCTTGACACTAATGGTCAGGTTACTTTTGCTAACCCTTCAGCTCAGACAATGTTTGCCCTTAATCAGACTCAGCTGCTTGGTATGACATTTCATCAGCTGTTTGCTGGAACCACTAGTCGACCACTGACTGACTATTTAAATTTGTCGAGTGTTTTCGAACGGTCAGTAAGCCTGCGCCATCTTGAGCTTAGGTTGATTAGGCCTAACCTGCCGCTTCTTTCGGTTGATGCAACAGTGACTCCTGTAACAAGTGAAGACAAAGTAACTGGGGCCGTTTTAACCTTCTTTGATACCACAGCACAGCAAGAAAATGAACGACATATTCGAGCACAGTTCGATATCACCAGAATATTAGCTCAGCAATCTTCTTTGGAAGAGACTGCTCGGCGCATAATCGAATCTATCTGTGTTCAGTTTGATTGGTGCGGCGGTGAACTGTGGCTGCTAAACGAGAATAGAGAGCTATTAACTTTGGCTGTTTCGTTCGCTAATAGAGATGAGCCAGGAGTGAAAGCCTTTACGCATTATTCTGAGCAGTCGGCGTCATTTCAGTTCGCTAAAGGCGAGGGTGTCCCTGGGTGGTTATGGCAGGCAGAGGTGCCAATCTGGATTGAAGACGTTATGACTTCTGATTTGTTTCTTCGCAAAGAATTGGCTCAACTAGCTGGTTTGCATGCGGCCGTCGCCCTGCCAATTTTTTCTGGTCAGAGATTTTTTGGTGTTTTATTTTTCTATTCGCCTGAAGTTAGAGCCAGTGATGAATCTAAATTGGCCATGTTTACTTCTATGTGTTCGCAGGTCGGCCAGTATATTGAGCATGCCCAAACCCAGGCCCTGCTAGCCTTGAGTGAAGAGCGATATAGTCTGGCTCTGGCTGGCAGCATGGATGGTATTTGGGACTACGATATCGTCAAGAAGAAGGCATTTTATTCAAGTCGCTGGAAAGAGTTGCTTGGATTCAGCGATGATGAATTTGAGAGTGATAGAGAGCAGTTCTATGATTGGGTGCATCCTGATGACTTAGAAGGGCTAAGGCGGGTGGAGAAAGCGCACCTTGATGGTGAGACACCAATATTTAGTCATCTATTTCGCATTCGACATCGCTCTGGGCGGTATATTTGGTTTTCTTCTCGTGCCTGTGCTGTTCGTAACTCTTCTGGTGAGCCTATCAGGTTGGCTGGAGCCAGTCGAGATGTCACAAGTGAGATTGAGGCAAAGCAGAAATTAATCGAAAGTGAACGAAAGTTCAAAGCTATTTTTGATAAGCAGTTCGAGCTAATTGGCCTTTTGACCGTTGATGGAATTGTGATCGACGCTAACCTTGCCGCCTTAAATGCGGTTGGTGTGACCTTGGCTGAAGTTGAGGGAAAGCCTTTTTGGCAGGGTCCTTGGTGGAATCAGAGTGAAGAAGCGCAGCGGCAGGTTCGCGAGGGTATTGAGTTAGCTGCGGCTGGTCAGTTTGTGCGCTTTCAGGCTGAGCATGTTGGACCTAATGGCACTATTTTTGTAGATTTTTCTTTGCAGCCTGTTTTTGATGAGGAGGGCAAAGTGGTTTTGCTAATTCCTGAAGGACGTGACATTACTGAACTTAAAGCCGCCCAAGAGAAGCTCAAGGAAAGCGAGGCGATGTTTAGGCGGTTGACTGAAAATGTTAAAGCGATATTCTGGATTTCTTCTTTAGAGCAGCGCTTTCTCTACGTCAGCCCGGCCTTTGAGGAGATTACTGGTGGTGCTGTAGACGATGTCTTGGTCGACGCACAGGCTTTCTTTGCTACTGTGCATCATGAAGATCTTGCCGTGGCCAGAAGGCTGTTGACTGATAATGATGGTGTCAAAGTGCAGTTTCGCATCAAGCGAGACCATGATGAAATTCGCTGGATATCAGCCAAGACTTTTGCTATTTGCGATGACCAAGGCCAAGTGGTTCAACTCTGCGGTGTTGCAGATGATATCAGCGATCGCAAAGAAGCTGAGAAGAGAGTTAGTGAATTTTATTCGACTGTTTCCCACGAACTGCGCAGTCCGCTTACTTCCATACGTGGTTCTTTGGGCTTGATTGAAAGTGGCTTGGTGGGCGATGTCAGTGAAGAGGCTGCAACTTTTGTAACTATTGCTAGGGTTGAGTCTGATCGCTTAATAAGACTAATCAACTCTATTCTTGATTTGCGCAAGATAGAGGCTGGAAAGCTTGAGCTAAAGTATCAGAATACCATAGTCTCAGATTTGGTGCAGTCGACGATGGCTAGCCTTTCGGGCATGGCTCACGAGGCTACTGTTACGCTTGTCTGCAGTTCTGCTTGCGATGATGAAGTACAGTTAGATCAAGATCGCATTACTCAAGTGCTAACAAATTTGCTTTCAAACGGCATCAAATTTTCA
>LNEX01000164.1 GCA_001464165.1 bacterium Ga0077546 | reverse complement strand
TTGAGGATGAGGGTTCTGGTATAGCCGCCCATGATTTACCTAAGTTGTTTGGTAAATTTCAGCAACTCGATTCAACCGATTCTCGTTCGCAAGGCGGCACTGGTCTTGGCCTGGCTATTTCTAAAGCTCTGGTTGAGCAACATGGTGGAGAAATTGGTGTTGAGAGCGAACCAGGCAAAGGCTCAAGGTTTTGGTTCACGATACCAGTAAAAGCTAAACTTAAGGGCGAGCGCGTGAAATCTTTAGTTTAGCTTGTACTTTATCGGCTACCAGTCTTAGCTCTTCTAATTTAAGTACATAGCAGAAGCCAACATAGAGCAAAATGCCGGCACTGCTGGCGATACCAATGTTTAGTGCCAATACCATTTTATTGGCCAGCCAGGCCGGACCAAACACAGAAGCTAAACTGGAACTCAAAAATTCAGCAAGTGGTTGGGGAATATTTCTGCTTATAAAATAGCTTGTTAGGCCGCAGAGACCAGAGCCTGCCACCATTATAAGTAAAGGCTTGATCATGGCAACCGTTCCCAGGCGACCTGTTCTCTGGCGCAAGAAATAGAAAAGCCAGCTCAAATTTAAACACTGAAACGAATAACCAGTCTAAAAATACCTTTGCTAGTATGGCCATCACCGCAATAGCAAACGGTGTACGGCTGTCTTGAAATGCATAGAAAACTCGAGTGAGTAAATCGCGGGCTACATAAAAGAAAATCATTGGTGTCAAGATAAGCAAAACTGATGTCACCATCTCGGTGTCGTTGGCTGACCATGCTCCTTTTTCAAAAAGTAGTTTTATCACCGCGCGACCCTCTACCAGTAGTAGGGCAGACATGGGCAGAGCTAAGAACCAAAGTAAAGTTAGGGCTCGCTTTAATTCAAATTTGAGATCGTCAATTTTTCCAGCATTTACGTGTTTGGTAAATATGGGGCCAATCGGAACCAGCATTGCTGTTACTAATATTCCGAGGGGCAACTGTACTAATCTATTAGCATTACAGATAGCAGACCAACCACCTTGCTCTAGGCCTGAAGAAAAGGCTTGGTCTACATAGCCGATTAACGTGCCAATTGATGTGCTGAAAGTGAGCGGCAGAAACATGACTAGATATTCTTTCATGCCCGGTTGCAGCTTGGTAAATATATCAAAACTAAAGCAGGGCCTGGCTTTGAGCATGCCTGGCAGTTGTACGGCAAGCTGGCCAATTCCACCAACCAAGGTGCCTAAGGCTAAGGCGACACCGCCATCGGTATGGGGTAAGAGAACAAAGGTGATAATTGCTGCTGAGGCAAAAGCCGGTGCTATGGAGGGCCAGAAGTGTTCGTTGTAGGTGTTGGATATGCCGCAGCCAATGCCAACAAGCCCGGCAATCATAATTAGTGGAGCCATGATGCGCACTTGTTTTATTACTTCAACTAAGCGCTGCGCGGTGCTATATCCTTTGTTAGCGTCTACAGCACCAGGCACAATCGCTTGCACTATGGTCGGAGCAAAAATGTAGACAAGGAGGGCAATCAGGCCCATTGATATCGCTGTCCAGGCCATCATCTGCATTACCAGCTTGCCGTTATTTACTGCAGTTGAATCTTCTCTTTTGCTTGATAGAACTGAGAATGCGGCGGTATGGAAGGGGCCACCTTGGCCGCCAAATAGTACAAGAATAGTGCCAGTAATTGAGTAGGCAAAGTTGTAGGCATCAGCAATTAAGCCCAAGCCAAAGGTGGTACCAATAACGATATCGCGAGCCAGGCCAGCAAACTTGGATAGCAGAGTAAAAAGAGCGACCAGTGAAAACGTTTTAGCTAAGCTTTTTCCTGAGCCTTGTTGTGCATTCTCATTTGCTTTTTCGTTAGCGGGCTTAATGTCCGACACTATCTGGCTCTTTTATTTGCCCACCAAGTTCAGCTGCATATTTGACTGATGGAGCAATTACCGGTTGAATTTTCTTGCCCTTATCGCCAGGGGCAATAACATAGTCTGGTGAAATATTGAGGTAGCGCGCTGCTTCCATGCCAACGGCATTGAACACAGGCCCGGCCACAGTGTTACCCCAGCGACCATCGGTTTGGGGGCTGTCAATTACTGCAATACAAGTTAGTTGGGGGTTGCTAGCTGGCAAGAAGCCAACGAATGAAGCAATGGTTTGACCGGCCATATAGCCGCGGCCATTGGCCGTTACTTTCTGAGCCGTGCCAGTTTTGCCAGCTACCCGGTAGCCCGGAATTTGACCGGCAATTTGAGTGCCTTCAAAGATGTTTTCAGCGAGAAGGCGCGAGACCAATTTAGCAACTTCTGGAGCTACTACTCGTCTTTTCTTTGGTTCAATCCATTTTTCAGTGACACCATTGCTAGGGTCATAAACTCGTCTAATCAAGTGGGGCTGGATCCAGACGCCGTTGTTGGCTACCGCACTTACTGCGGCCACCAACTGAAGTGGTGTTACAGCAATAGCCCCTTGACCAAAGCCAGTGGTGGCTGCATCAATAGGTGTCCAGTATTTAGCTGGTGTCAAAAGTCCGCGTGACTCTCCAGGTAGTTCGATGCCGGTGCGGCGACCGAGGCCAAAATCATAGAGCTTGTCGTGAAACTGCTTTGGTGTCATGGCCATGCCAATCATGGCTGAGGCTATGTTAGAAGAGTGGATGAAAAGGCCTTTTAAGTCGATAGTGCCATGGCCGCCATCGTGGTTGTGAATCGTGCGATTGCCAATGGTCAGTGAGCCGCCATCATAAAAGGTCGAATTAGGTTTGATTGCTCCGGTCTCAAGACCAGAACAAACAGTAATAATTTTGAAAGTGGAACCAGGCTGATAGACGTCTACCATTGACCAGTTTTTCAGAATTTCGTATGGATATTTATTGTAGTGATTGGGATCAAATGATGGATAGTTAGCCCAGGCGAGAATTTCGCCGGTATTAGGATCGGCTAGGATCACTGCACCTTTGAGGGCATGAGAGTGTTTGCACATAGCAAACAATTCTTTCTCTGCTAGGTGCTGCAAATAGTTATCTATAGTCAGCTCAACATGGCGACCCAAAGGTGGAGTGATGTCCCATGATGGTTCGCGCTCAGGTACCAAGATGGGGTGCCCCTTGCCATCTAGTTGAGGCTTGGGAATGGTGCCAGTATTAGTGAGCATCTCATGCTCTGCTTGTTCGACTCCGCCTTGACCATGAAATTCAGCGTCTGTAAAACCAAGCAAGTGAGCCGCTAGAGCCCCTTCTGGATACTGCCTAAAGGGTCTAGGGACAATATCAATGCCAGCCCAATTTAAGGCTTGTAGTGCGTCTGCTGTCTCTCTGTCGAGGTGTTTTGCCAAAGTAACTACGGGGTAACCTTGGTTCAGGAGCTTGGAAATTTTGTTGACTGGTTCTTTGACGATGGCTGCTAGCTTTATGGCAGCTTCTTCCCGTTCAGCTTTGAGCAGCTTCACGTGGACATATATATCGTACCTAGTTGTATCAATAGCAAGAGGTAGGCCGCGGCGGTCTGTTATGGCGCCACGGTGCACTAGCATATTGTGCTGTTGTCTTTGGGTGTGGGCTTTTTCAGTGAGCTTGCTGCCCTGATAAATTTGTAAGTAGTAGAGACGAGCAATAACCGAAAGGGCGCAAATTCCTAAGACAATCTGGCAGAAGCGCAGGCACCAAAGAGGCGATTTGGGCTGACGCCTGATTCGCCCTGGTCGGGACCTCGTTCTCACCGGTCTATCTATCAAATCTCTAGGCAAGTCCTTTCCACTCCGCCATCAAAAAGACCCGACGTATATCTATCGGATAGCTTTTGATTTGTTACAAGAAATGGTTGTCAGAAGTAACAACCAGTATTTTAGTAGCCTGGCATCAAAGGTAGTTGATGTTTGGCTGGCTTGAAAGGATTAAGTTTTGGAGGGGTTACTTCTTTGACTATCTTGACTTCCTCGGGCACCCGCAAACCGGTGCTGCCGGTGACGCTGGCCTGGATATCTTGATATGAGACCCGCTTAAGAAGATCGTAAGACTGTTCAGAATTCTGTTCGCTGAGGCGACGTACTTGGTCTTGAACCTTTCCCACATCGCTTGACGAAGAAACATCAAAGCCGTAACCCAAGATGGCTAATCCGCACAGGGCTATTAATGAAGCTTGTAGCGTTCTGTTTACGCGTACCAGAAAAGGGGCCTTGCGGGTCTTGCGCTTAGGCGTTTCGATCGGCACAAGGTGTGGGCGGGCTGTCTTCGATGGCGCTGG
>LNEX01000163.1 GCA_001464165.1 bacterium Ga0077546 | reverse complement strand
TACTACTGCGCCGCCCACTCTCAGACCAGACCTGACCTGTAGTACATCCCCGAAAGGCTCACTCAATAACATCATCAATCGCTGGCTACACCTTGGACTTGGTAGATTCGCATGCACAGCGAAGACGCCAGTACAGACATGCTCTATCGACCTCAGCGAAGGCTCGAACAAAGTTCGGTTCATCCATCTCAATCTACAAGCAGAGTGTCGTCCTTTTCTCCAGATTCCTTTCCCTCTTCAGGTACCAGGTCTGAACAAACCAGTAAGCTTTAGATTCAGCAGTCGGGCGGCAATAAAGAAGATGCCGCCCGACCTAACTTGACTACCCCAAAGTAGGCATTTTGTTTTCAAGATGGCTGAATAAAACGGACTGGCTCCAGATTGGCAGAAACAGTGCAAGGGCTGCTAAAATGTAAAAATATTTTGTAGTCTAAAGAGTGAGGAAGAATAGTGTCGCGCAAAGTTCCAAGCCGCAAAATCAATTCGCTAGCCCTGGCGACCCTTCTATCACTGGGCCTAAGCAGTTTTTCTAACTTTTCAGCTGAAGCCGCAGTCACAGTTAATCAAATCGTGACAGCTGTAGATCAAGCTAAGATTTTAGCCAACGGCACTGGAGTCAGAGCAGCTATAAATGGCAGCGAAGTATACATATCAGCCTACCGCAACACCCGCGCCAACGACAATGACTGCAAAATTGAAGCACTCTTGATAGCAAAAACGACTATAGACCTAGCCCCTAATGATATTGGCCGCGTCACTGTCTACTTCCACAATACTCTAAACATTAAGAAGCGCAAGGTCGTTTCAGTTACAGCTGGAGACGTTAAAGCATTTGGTTCTGGGCAACTTGGCAAAGAACAATTACTAGCATCACTGACAATCAAAGATGATGAAGTTAACGATCCCGCTACCCGCCTGTCAGCCTACCTGCAACAGCAAGAATCTGGTCGCAGCCGCAAGCGCATAGACACTAACATGGTGGGCGAGACCCTAGAAGTTATCGCCGATGCAGATAGCGACATGAGCGAACGCGATATGAGATACGAAGCGCTGCGAATTGCAGAGAAAGCTGTTGAGACAGTTGGGCCGTCAGCCAAGAAAGTCAAAATCAGTTTTTCTGATCCCGCCATGAAAGGCAGTTTCAAACAAATAGACTTTGATGCTAGCCAACTAAGGAATCTAAACAACAGCTTGCAATCAGTGTTAACACCGGTGCAAATTGTTACCATCAGCACAAAGGTTGACGTACAGTCACTTGCCACCGAAGATGGTGCCGACAAAGATTTGCGTGACAAAGCTCTCGGCAAACTCAAAAATCTCGACAGCAAAGGTGTAGGAGTAGGACCATTTCTGCGAGCCTTCTTTGATGTCGAACGACTAATTTCGGCCGGAGAAGATGAACAAGCTCATACTTCAGTCGTCAAACTAATCTCGGCCCTCGACGAACAAGAAGAACGAGCAAAGAATGCCAAAGAAATCAAACCAACCAAGCCTACACCGGCGGTAGCTACCGCCGAAGTGAAAAAAGGGGCCTCCAAAGGGCGACATGTAGGCGCTTCAACCATGCCAGATAGCGAAATCTTGACCGACCCTGATAGGGCCTTGAAGCGCCAAGAGGACGAATTGGGCGATCCGCTAAGTAGTAGAATCACTGGCGTTTATGAACGCATAATCTTGATATTAAATCAGAACAACCGTGCTGCTGACGCTCAAAAATTCACGCAAAAGCTCAACTCTATTAGAAGCCAGATTCACTAAGAGCCCATTCCCCACTACTAAAGAAACTTTACCTCTCTATCGAGCACTAGCTGGCAGGCCTGGTCAGCTAGTTCTTGCTGAGGTCGTATTGATTTGAGCTTTGCCGACACCTCATGCGAATTACTAGACGTATCTAGAGAAATCTCTTCGCTGCAGAGCTTGTCATAAGACGTGGATATTTCGTCAGCCAAATCTACTACTTTCTCGCGAAAAACCAGAGCGATATCACCTTCAGCCTGAGCAATGGCCATTCGCCTTGCCTCTGCCACTGTGCTGCCCATACCGTTATAGCTCTTGCCCACAACCACACTAGCAGCTTGCCTAACAACAGAGGGAGCACGATCGTAAACCTTTCGGCAAATATAAACATGACCTTTCTCGTGCTCACGCACCAAAGCAGTAGAATCTTGAGCCAACCAAATTGTTACTGGGCAGCTCAATCTAACTTGCACGCTCTTTATTTTCACTCGCACAGTTGAGGCACCAACGGTATCGTCAATATGCTCATCCTCCGTCTGAAAATCGGCGAAGCAATGATAGAACCAAATTGTAAAAGCATCATAGTTAGGATCTTTAATGACACTTTCATCAAGAGAACGAAAATCTCTGGAACTACTGTCCTTGAAGTAGCTAGTATGCACAGATAGAGGAGCACAAGTTACACTGACAGAGTTACTGGCACTGGTGTTATAGCAAGCCGTCATTAGCAGAGGAGCTAACGCTGCCGAACAGACAACCAATGTCACCTTTCGGAAAGTAGTCAAAGAGAGTTTGCTTGGCCAGTAGCTTGTCATTCACTTACTCGCAGCTTGAGAGCTCTTTAGCTCTAGAGTCACTCTACGACTAAGGTCAGCGCTCACAGAAAGCTGACGAATTGTCTTTTCCTGAAATGAGCCAGCATCAGGTGGGGTAAATCTAAATGTATAAATACCTGAGGGTAAAGTCAAAACGCAACTTCCTTGTTCTCCGGTAAGAACATAGCCATGGGGCAATGGTAGCGCACCGGTATTCGCCAGCGACTCTTCTAAGACAAGATCTAAATCAGACCCATAAGGCTGGTAAAAGACCTGGCACCGTGGTATCACCTGGTGATCTTCGCCAATTACCTCAAACTTAATTTGCGACCAACCGTGCCAAACAATGTCCTCGCTTACTGGTTCGGCGGCGATCTCAATCAATCTGGCATTGGCAAAATCCTTGTGCACTACTAGCCAGTATTGACCAGGGGCCAAAAATAGACAATAGCGACCCTCACCATCAGTAATACCATAAGCGAGAGCGCTTCTTCCCTCTGCCAAGAAGTGAGATTGAGGTTGGGCCTGACTGACTTGAGCCGCGAAAACAGAAACTTTAACACTCGATCGAGCTTGGCCAGAATCGTCGCAAATACGACCTCTCAAAGCTGTTCCCAAAGCCAATCGAATGGCCACATGCGTATCGCCACCAACGACAACATTGCGTGTCCATGGAGCCAGAGCACTATACTCGGCACCGTCAATTGTTACTGGTGGAGAATCCTTGGGGTGAGCCTGCACAATTAGTTTATAACTTCCATCTGGCACTGTAATAGAAAACTGACCGTCACTATCCGTGCGCGCAATATACTCGCGTTTCTGACCGTCAAGGCTGTGCACGCGCACAAGACTCTGTGAAAGTAGATGATCATCAAAAACAACTTGCCCCTTTAAGCGGTGACCTTGAGCCAAAACAAAGCGATGGCGGCAGCCCTCTGTCACCTGCAAATCTTTCTCTCCACAACCAAACAACAAAGAATCAGGTGGCTCGATGGCAATATCGTAAGTACCCGATTCAAGTGATAATTGAAATCGCCCGGAGCTATCGCTAAGAGTTTTAGCGGCAAAGCTCAGTTCGCTCAACAGTAAGTTACGCCTTGAAGCTGCTGGCCCAACAGTAACCAAAGCATTAGCCACAGCCTGGCCCGAGTGGTCGACAACTTCGCCTTCAAACAGAAATAGCTCTGGCCATTCAAGAGTTAAGTCAACATCGTTTGTAATAGTTATGACATCACTATGGGTTGAAACTAGCTTAAACTCTGCCGCAGTCAAAGCCTCGAGCCCTTCGATCTCGCGCTGGGCACAACGCAAGGCAATATGATATTTGCCTCTGGGCACAACTAAGCTGAAGCTGCCATCCTCTGCCACTGGACTGACTGCCTTATAAGAGGACGGTTCAATACCCAAAACAACAACTTCAGTACCTGTAAGCATTTCCATCGTCAGCTTAGAATTTGAGCTAGATTCAGAGGTATGCCCAGAACTAAATTTGGTATTTATTCGACCAGAAACAATCGAGCCAGTAGCCAAAGAAATATTGAGATTGGTGTTGGTAGTTACTTTAATCTCAGAAAGAGAGTGACCAAGAATCCGCGTGGCCGAGGCCGGCACCACCTCAAGGCGATAGACCCCAGTCTTAACAGAAAAGGAGAAGTCACCCTTTACGCCGGTCTTCAGTTCGCGCAGCGGCTCCGCTCCAACCAAGCTGTCACTGTCGTGAGAAAACTGATCAAATAACAAGACCCTAACTCCGGCCAAAGACAGGCCTTGATGCCTGATGTGTCCCGCCAGATTAAACGTATGGTCAAAATTCAAGTTATCACCCCTGATCTGATTCGATTTTACATAGTCTTAGAGAAGAAAACTGAAAATTTTGCACTAACTCTCCTTGAAAAAACAGGTAGCTTCACGCACTGTAGCAAAAGAACCAGTCGCAATTAGGTACGGAGCACATGCATGAGCCGCAGCAAGATTTGCCAATATTTCTTGCCCTTGCGCCACTGCACTAGCATAGCTGTCTACCACATAGCCTTTAGCACCATAGACGTTGGCCAACTGCACCAAAGTTTCAGGACTATGCATCTTTCTTTCACTCAATGGGGCAAAGGCAATAATAGAGTCGCCCGGGGCCAGCAGCTCATGCAGCAGTTCATCGGCGTTTTTATTCTCAAAACAAGTAACAATGAAAACGAAGTTTACCTGGCCAAATTTTTCTATTAGTGCCGCTCGCAAGGCTTTGGCACCATGGGGATTGTGAGCACCGTCCAAAATCATTTTTGGCTCTTCAAATATTTCAAACCGCCCCGGCCAGGTAGCCTTCGAGAGACCAGCCTTAAGGGCTCGAATAGCTGCTTGCCGCCCATCGATGCTGGAGCTTAAGAGCTCATCTAAGATACCACTAGCGCCCAAAGCAATAAGCGCTGTCAGCATATTAACCCTTTGATACGAACCACTTAAGCCAGAAACGAAGACAGATTGAGCGCCAGTTTCAAGGAAAAACTCGTTCTTGAGTAGCTCTACAAAATCACGAACAGATGACTTTTCATGCTCTAGGCCAAAGTACTGTATGTCAAAACTCTGAAACAAGTGTCCCAAGTTATGGCTCTTGCTATGCTGACAAAGCGCATATACAGGACATTGAAGCTCATTGGCGCGACTGGTTATTACAGCCAAGGCAGCGCCATCACAGGTAGTGACAACAGGAACATTTGCTTTAATAATTCCCGATTTTTCAAAGGCAATTTTCTCTTTTGTATCACCTAGAAATTGCATATGATCGAGTTCTACATTTGTCAGCACCGTAGCCCTAACATTGGTTAAAATATTGGTGGCATCAAAGCGGCCACCCATACCGACTTCAAAGACGCTGTAGCGAACTTGCTCTTGCCGAAAGTAGGCAATAGCCATAGCAGTAAGAAACTCAAACCAAGTGAGCGCCCCAAAATGTGGATGCTCAAGGGCAAACTGATCAGAAAGCGCTCTCGTGATACTAGCTACTTGCGCAAACTTTTCAGGAGTAATGGCATTACCGTTGACAACGAAACGTTCATTGAAAGAAAGCAGATGTGGCCCCGTAAATTTGCCACAGCTATGGCCCATAGCCTCGAGCATAGAAGCTAGCAGGGTAACAACTGAACCTTTACCATTTGTACCTCCAACGTGAAAACATTCAAGACTTGACTGCGGCCGACCTTGCGTATTGAAGAATTCTTCAATGCGCCCGAGGCTTGGTCGTTCTAAAGTCGGCACGAGCGACTTCACGTAGTCAAGACTTTGCTGGTAATTCAATTTTTACTTACTTTTCGAACGCGAAAGTGATTATCACCACTAAATTCTAGATGATTGCCACTGTCAATACTTTGCTTTAGGATAAGCCGTTACTTTGACGGCTATGAGGAACTAATGCTTTTTACCAAGGATCATTGCGTATCGACAGAACGCATCTGGGAAGGCTCAATCATCAATTTACGAGTGGACACTCTTAATATTGACAACACTATAGCCACAAGAGAAGTTGTCGAACACAATGGCGGTGTTGTTATTGCTGGTATGACGAGCACAGACAAAGTAATACTGGTAAAGCAGTATCGCTATTCGATTGACCAAGAACTAATAGAACTGCCAGCGGGACGAATAGAAGCCGGGGAAGATCCCTATCTAGCAGCCCAGCGGGAACTAACAGAAGAAACCGGCTACCACGCAGAGAGCTGGCAAGAACTCTCAAGAATGTACAGTGCACCAGGATTCTGCAACGAAATTATATATATCTACCTAGCTGAGACTCTCACCTACAAAGGTAAGAATCTTGACTTCGATGAAGAAACCGAAGTGATTGAACTAACCTTAGCTGAGGCCTGGGCAATGGTGCACAATGGACAGATACAAGATGCCAAAACAATCGCTGGGCTTGGTCTATTGAGTCAGAGAGCGAGTAAATAGATCCTGAGTATGAG